>JAFNXQ010000068.1 GCA_017383445.1 Alistipes sp. | reverse complement strand
GGAAATAGCAACTACAATAATAGTTATGAGAGTATCGGAGGATACAACAGTTATAGCAATAGCAGCAGCTACCGACAAACCCCACAAGCACAAAATGTAAGAGCAAATGCTATTGGAAAGGATTTCCATAGCGGAGAATATTTAAAGATTCCAATTATTGTGTCTATTCAAGGACAGAACATCAAGGTTACCAAATATTACAGCGATGGAGAATGGCATAGTATTTCAGGCGGATCCAGAGTGGAAAAATGTTCATCTTTGAGTGCTCGATATAATCCTTTGGAAGGTCAATATATGTATAAGGCCTATGTCCAAATATCAAATGTAAACCATTCTATAATCGGAAATATTTACTTCGATTTATAAGAGACCTCTGAAACCCCCTCTCAAAAGCGAGAGGGGTTTTTCTGTTTATTTTCGGAAAGATTTTTCATCAGCAGATAACTTTTTATGGAAAATCAAAATGATTTTTATAATTTTGTGGGGAAGAAAATCTATTTTTTGCTTATGAAATATTCATTACTACGACTTTTGACCATTCTGATCGCAGTTTCGCTGACATTCTCATTCGTAGCGTGCGAAAAAGATAACCCCACCCCACCACAACAAGAAGAACCTGAACCAGATCCGGAGCCCGAACCCGAACCCGAGCCTGAGCCGGAACCGGAACCGGAGCCAGAACCCGAGCCAGAACCCGAGCCGGAACCGGAGGAGTCGAAGCTCCTGTCAGGCAAAATCATCGGCACAAAGCTCTCGGTAGATTACTCTACGGGCCAGTCTTCGGAGTCGATAAACGGCAAAAACTTTGTCTTTGACGGAGATTTTTCGACATACTTCGCATCATACAACCGTTCCAACACTTGGGTCGGATTGGATTTAGGCGAAAAGCATATCATCACGAAGATAGGCTATGCCCCGCGTGTGGAGATGAGTCATCGCGTGGAGCTGGCACTCATCGAGGGTGCTAACAAAGCTGATTTCAGCGATGCCCTACCTATTTATATTATAAAGAACTCTGCTCCCGAAAATCAGATGACCTACGCCGATGTAAGTTGCTCTCGCGGTTTCCGATATGTACGCTACGTTGGCCCAAATGATGCCCGTTGCAACCTTGCAGAGTTGGAGTTCTACGGTCGCAAGGGCGAGGGCGACGACTCGAAGCTATATCAGCTGACCAACATTCCCACGGTTGTCATCAACACGCAGGATGCACAAGACATCACATCAAAGGAGAATGAGATAACAAGTACCGTTTACATCATATCGAATGGTGGCACAGACCTGCTGTGCGACGAGAGCACAGGCGTAAGAGGTCGCGGTAACGCATCGTGGGAGTTCCCCAAAAAGCCCTATCGCTTGAAGTTTTCGCAGAAGCGTTCTCCGCTGAATGCTCCAGCAAAGGCGAAGAAGTGGACGCTGATAAACAACTACGGCGACAAGAGTCTCTTGCGAAATATTTTGGCTTTTGAGTTGAGCCGTCGCGTGGAGATGGAATATACCCCATTCTGCAAGCCCGTAGATGTGATTCTCAATGGCGAGTATCGCGGTTGTTATCAGTTATGCGATCAGATTGAAGTAGGCGAGAATCGTGTGGATATTACCGAGATGGAGATTGAAGACATCGCCCTGCCACGCCTCGGCGGTGGTTATCTGATAGAGGTGGATGGCTACGCATACAGCGAGGCTTCATATTTCGTATCCAACAAGGGCGTTCCCGTAACCATAAAGTCGCCCGATGATGAAGATATTGTATCACAACAGTCAGACTACATCAAAGATTTCTTCAATCAGATGGAGGCGGCTGTATATGCTGCCAACTTTGATGACGAGGAGAATGGCTACCGCAAATATCTCGATTTGGAGAGTTTCCTCAAACATTTTATCGTTGGCGAGCTGGCGGGCAACACCGACACCTATTGGAGTGTCTATATGTACAAGGATCGCAACAGCGACAAACTCCACACCGGCCCGATATGGGATCACGACCTGTCGTTTGAGAACGATATCCGCATATATCCACTAAACAACATGTCGGACTTCGTCTATGCTGCCCACAACAGTTCGTCGGCAGGCACAATGCGAGATATTGTAAACCGAATAATCAAGAACGACAGCAAGGCGAGAGCCCGTCTGATTGAGCTTTGGACATCGTACCGAGCTTCCCTCTTTACCGAGAGATCGCTGATTCAGTTTATCGACCAGACGGCAAGGAAACTTGACCAATCACAGGAGCTTAACTTCAAACGCTGGAAGATTCTGAATCAGAAAGTGCATCAAAACATTCAGGCCAAAGGCAGCTACGAAGCCGAGGTAGAGGTCGTAAAGAATTATATGCGAACACGACTTCCAAAGATGGATGCACTGGTGAATAACCAATAGAAAACAGCAGAAAAAAATAAGGGCCTCGGCAAAACCGAAGCCCTTTTTCTTATGCTTATCTGATTATTAGATAGCCTTTGTATCGTAGAGAATCTGATTAACCTTACGAACAGCAGCAGCCGAAGCCTCAAACTTCTCCTGCTCCTCCTTGGTAAGCTCAATCTTAACGATCTTCTCAATACCCTTGCGACCGATGATAGCGGGAACGCCAATCATGATATCCTGCTGGCCATACTCACCCTCAAGGTAGCAACCGCAAGGAATCATACGCTTCTGGTCACCCAGGATAGCCTCAACCATTGATGCAGCAGCTGCACCCGGAGCATACCAAGCAGATGTGCCGAGCAAGCCGGTCAAAGTAGCACCACCAACCATAGTGTCAGCAGCAACCTGTGCGAGCTTCTTCTTTGAGAGGAACTGTGATGCGGGAACACCCTTGATAGTAGCCTTTGATGTCAAAGGAATCATAGTAGTATCGCCGTGACCACCGATAACCATACCCTCGATGTCGTGGATATTTGCGTTAGCAGCCTTTGCCAAATAGCAACGGAAGCGTGATGAATCCAACGCACCTCCCATACCGATTACGCGGTTCTTGTGAAGACCTGTTGACTTCAAAGTAAGGTAAGCCATTGTATCCATAGGGTTAGATACGATAACGAAGATAGCACGAGGTGAGTGAGCCAACGCCTGTGATACCACACTCTTAACGATGTTTGCGTTAGTACCAATCAACTCCTCGCGAGTCATACCCGGCTTACGGGGAATACCTGATGTTACAACGATAACATCTGAATTAGCGGTCTTCTTATAATCGTTTGTGCTGCCTACGAGCTTGCTCTTTGAGTCAGTAGTAGCCGAAGCCTGATACATATCGAGCATCTTACCCTCTGACAAACCCTCCTTAATATCAATGAGGACAATCTCATCAGCTACATTACGCATTGCCAATACGTTAGCACAAGTTGCACCAACCATACCGGCACCGATAACAGTTACTTTTGACATAATTTTCTCTTTTAATTTTATTATTTCTTAATTGTGATTATCCAATAAGCTCGGCATAAGCCTCTGCTGTGAGCAACTCGTCATACTCCGCAGGATTGCTCATCTTTACCTTAATCATCCAACCCTCGCCATAAGGATCAGTGTTCACCAATGAAGGATCTGCATCAATAGCGTCGTTGAACTCAACAACCTCGCCACCAACGGGAATAAATGCGTCGCTAACGGTCTTTACGGCCTCGATAGAACCGAAAACCTCGCCTGCGGCCAAAGTCTCGCCTACAGAAGGAACATCAACAAATACGATGTCGCCCAACTGGCTCTGTGCAAAATCGGTAATGCCAACATAGGCAAACTCACCCTCGACACGACACCACTCGTGATCGTTCGAGTACTTCAAATTAGAAGGAATGTTCATAATATTATGGTTTTGTAAATTGTTTATTCTCTTTTTGTCATTGTCGGCTTTCAGCACATTGCTGGCGGCCGTAAATACAACACCGCCAATATATCTCTACAAAGGTAATGTTAATTTTGTAATCCGCAATATAGTTTATCGGTTTTTCAGCACAAATTCAATCTCTTTGAACATATATGAGCCAACAGCACCCTCCGCATCCTCTACAAGCAACGCACCCGATGCCTCAACACCTCGTATCGTACCGCGAAAACGATTGCCATCAGGCAACGCAAACCAATGCTCCTCATCAAGACGATACAGCGTATTGCGATACTCCTCCTGCAAGGCATCAACACCACCCTGCTGCAATTGCAGATATCGCCGCTGCAACTTTTCGGCCACACAGTTCAGCACCTCACGGCAATTGAACTGTCGCCCCGATATTTGAGCCATTGATACGGGGTTAGGTAGGCTGTCGTCAAATTTCATCTGATTGACATTCAACCCAATACCCGCAATGGAACGAGCCAGCTCGCCACGCACAAGACGATGCTCAATAAGGATACCTGCCAGCTTGCTATCGCCGACATATATATCGTTTGTCCACTTAATCTTCGCCTCGACACCCCACTCACGCATAGCATCAACCAGAGCCAGTGCCACCGCCTCCGAAAAGAGGAATTGTCGCACAGGTGGCAGAAAACGAGGCTCAAAAACAGCTGTAAACATCAGATTCTCGCCACGACCTCCCAACCACTTATGCCCTCGCTGTCCACGACCCTCGGTCTGCTGCTCGGCCACGACAATATCGCCCTCGCCATAGCGTGGGTCAAAAGCCTCATCGTTGGTTGATGAGAGTATGTCGAAATGATATATCATATCAGAACGGATTCCTGAGCATATATTTCCAGAGAGGTGCTGCGTGCAGGCACTGCATAATCTCATCATCGGCGAGCAACGCCTCAACCTCTTCACGCGTGAAGAGATGCACATCGATATCCTCGCCCGCCTCGGTATGTTGCTCCTCTAACTTCTCAACACCCACAGCCAGAAAGGTATAGACTCTGTTGTTATGGTTGGAGGGATTTGCCGATGTTACCATAAACTGCTCCCAGCGACCACCACCATAACCCGTCTCCTCCAACAACTCGCGACGGGCACTCTCCTCGGCCGTCTCGCCATCTTCACGACAACCCGCCACCAGCTCATAACGTGTCTCGCCCAGGCCGTGACGATACTGGCTGATAAAGACAAACTTATCATCCTTCGTCAGTGCTATGACATTCACCCAGTCGGGGAACTCAAAGACATACCACGCCGGTACGATGGCTCCGGTGGGCAACTCTACCCTCTCTCGACGAGGGGTAAACCACGCCTCGTGAGCCAGATACTCACTCTCCAACACACGATACGGGCGGTGCTGGGGCGGTTGCGGCTTACAGCTCGGTTTTATGTTTTTTCTGCGAGTCATCTTTTCTGCAAGTCATCTTTATACACTTACTCCAAAATCACGCAACGCATCATTCAGCGAGGTTTTCTTGTCGGTTGACTCCTTACGGCGACCGATAATCAAAGCACACGACACGCCATAGTCGCCCGCAGGAAACTTTTTGGTATATGTTCCGGGGATAACCACCGAACGGGGTGGAACATAGCCACGATACTCCACAGGCTCCTCGCCCGTAACATCGATGATATGGGTTGAGCCGGTAATAACCGTATTTGAGCCGAGAACCGACTCGCGGCAGATGTGAGCACCCTCAACAACAATGGCACGCGAACCGATGAAGCAGTTATCCTCGATGATTACGGGTGCTGCCTGCACAGGCTCCAGCACGCCACCAATACCTACACCTCCACTCAAATGCACACTCTTGCCAATCTGGGCACACGAGCCTACCGTAGCCCAGGTATCGACCATCGTTCCCGTATCGACATAGGCTCCGATATTGACATACGACGGCATAAGGATAGCTCCCGGGGCAATATATGCACCATAACGAGCTACGGCCTGCGGAACAACTCTCACGCCCAGCTTCTCGTAGTCGTGTTTCAGTTCCATCTTATCGTACCACTCTAGCTCACCACCTCGCATCGTACGCATCTCCTGAATGGGGAAGTACATAATTATCGCCTTCTTGACCCACTCATTCACCTGCCACTCGCTATTCTCCAAATCGACAGGCTCGGCAGTACGCAACTTACCTTTATCGACCGCCTCAACCACCTCGCGTATGGCATCTTTCACTACGGCGTCAGCGAGCATCTCCCGTCGCTCCCACGCCTCCTCTATGATTGATTTATATTTCTCGTACATAATTATTCGTTTTATGGTGTAAAGTTACTAAAAAATATGGCAAAACTATATGCGAAACGTCAAAATTTAATACCTTTGCAAATAACAAAGTCTGGTTACTATGAAAGTCTATAAATTCGGAGGTGCCTCGGTGCGTAATGCCGACGGCGTGAGAAATCTCTCCCGTATCGTTGATGGCGAGGAGAATCTCTTCATCATTGTATCGGCTATGGGCAAGACGACAAATGCCCTTGAACGAGTATTCTCTCATATGCAGTCATCCAACAAAGATGAGGCCAACGAGGAGATACGCCAGATTCAGGAGTACCACGCCGAGATTATCAATGACCTTTGGGGCGGGCCAACCGAGATTAACGAAGTGACTTTGTTCTTCGGAGAGCTGCGTAACATCATCAATGATATCACCTATCGCCAGTCAGACGCCGAGTTGTGGTACGATACGATTGTAGCCTTCGGAGAGCTGATCTCCACCACTATAATCTCAAAATACCTCAACCACATAGGCACTCGCAACCGCTGGATTGATATGCGTACGACATTCATCACATCGCAGCGACACAAGGATGCCAATGTCGATATCAAGGCCTCGAAGCAACCTCTGTGTGCGGCATTGGAGAATACAGGTGTAAGCGTATTCGTGGGTCAGGGATTTATCGGCGCTGCCCCCGATGGCACAACCACAACACTCGGACGCGAGGGCTCCGACTACTCGGCAGCAGTTGTGGCAAATATCCTTGACGCCGAGTCGATGTCGGTCTGGAAGGATGTGGATGGCGTATTGAATGCCGACCCGAAGATTTTTGACGATGCCGTAAAGATTGACTCACTTAACTATCTGGACACCATCGAGCTGGCATATAGCGGTGCACAGATTATCCACCCCAAGACAATCAAGCCGTTGCAGAACAAGAACATCCCGCTTTATGTACGCCCGTTTGGCGACAAGACAAAGCCCGGCACGGTCATCAGCGGCGAGGCGGACCGCGTCAAGCTGCCTATTATGATTTACAAGCGTGACCAGGTATTTCTGATTATCCGCTCTCGCGACTTCTCGTTTGTTATGGAGGAGCAGTTCGGCGTGATATTCTCGTTGCTTGACCGCTTCCGCATAAAGACTCATCTTATCCACAACTCGGCCGTAGATCTGGGTCTGTGCGTAGATTCATCATGGCATATTGACGAGCTTATCAAGGCTTTGGAGGAGGAGGGTTTTCAGGTTGAGAAGCACGACAAGGTCAGCCTGCTCACTATCCGCAACTACACCGACGAAATATATGCCCGCTACATCAAGGGCCGCCGACATATCGTGCGTCAGGTAAACCCCGAATCGGTGCGTGTCGTGATGCGTGAAGAGGATTTTTCGAAATAGATTAGTCAGAGTCCTCCATCAAGAAATACTCAAAAAATTTATACACTACCTCGTTTGCTTCCACATCGGGTTCGTGCAGTTCCCTGTTGGACATTCCGACACGTTTCTCATAACCGAGCAGACGATTTACCTCTACCGAGTGATTCAATGCCCGCCATTGCGAAGGCTCATCACTATATCCTCCCGACACAAAGAATGGTCGCGGAGCCATGAGTGTATGCAATTCGTGCAAATCGTGCCCCATAGACTTCATTTTCTCGTAAGTACCCAACGAGCCTAGATACCACGGCTCCCAATAGTTCACCATCCCACCTTTATCCTCGGCAAAGACGACACCGGGGTCTCCCCACGCAGCACAAGCAAATTTATCGTATAGACACGATGCAAACATTGCCCACTTTCCGCCATACGAGTGCCCCATAACTCCTATACGATGAGCATCAACAAGCGGCTCCGACGCTAACGCCTCATAAGCATTGGCCGCAGCATAGGCCAACATTGACAACGGCTCAACCACCTCTCTTCCCTTTTCGGGATAACGTATTGAGTATGTCTGGGTCTTTGTAGTTTCAGTTGTTCCCAATGAGAGAGTAACAAAACCTCTGCGTGCCAATTGTATGGCAAAATCTCTATTCGGTTTAGAGCCCAACCCGACGGCTGTCTCCGGCTCGTAAAACAGCGTTATGACGGCCGGCATCGGTTTTTCCTTGTCTGGAATCAGCAGAAAGCCTTCGGTCTGCTCGTTGGGGGTCCATCTGAACTGCACCCTGTAACGTACAATATCCGGCTCTACCATAACAGAATCAAGGCGTACCAGAGGCTGATTGGTTATGATATCGGGCCACTGCCCCATCGTGGCGTGCCACAACGCCTTTATCTCCTCTCGGCGGTCGTACCACTGCCTGGCGGTCTTTACCGTATCGCCACTATTCATCACCATAACGGAACGAAACTCACCCATATCATTTTGCCACGGCTCCGGCACCTCAAAATAAGACCCTATATCCTGCCAATCCACCCGACGAGTTTCATCACAAGATAGCCAGCACAGTACAACGACCAGAATAAATACAAAACGAAATCTCATAACAATATCTGCCTCTAAAAGTCATAGACAAATTTAACAAATTATTTGGAACTACCCTCCTGATTTAGTATTTTTGTTATACACTTTGTGAATGCAAAAAAACAATTGCGACAAATGTATTAACTATTTAACTATCTATTACCAACCATGAAACTACCAATCATCGGCATCATTGCCTCTCTCCTTCTGGCCCTGATCGGACTGCTATGCAAGATTGATATCTGCCTTATTGCGGGTGTCGTTTTAATGATGTGCAACATCGGCCTTGTTTTTGGCATACGTTCAAAGAATAAATCACAGAATCAGCAGTAAATGAGAGATTTTTTATCGCTTAATTTTGCATTTTCAATTATATAAAGTATCTTTGCGACCGAAATCCCCGAAAGTGTAGGGATGCGTTTAATATTAACTAATAAAATTTTATAGCAAATGGCTGTTAAAATTCGTTTGGCACGTCACGGTAAGAAGGGTGCTCCTTTTTATCACATCGTTGCCGCAGATAGCAGAGCGCCACGAGATGGTAGATTTATCGAGAAGTTGGGTACTTATAACCCCAACACTAATCCTGCTACAATTGATTTGAAGTTCGAGAGAGCTTTGGATTGGTTACTCAAGGGCGCACAACCTACCGATACTTGTCGAGCTATTCTCTCGTACAAGGGTGTATTATACAAGAAGCATTTGTTGGGCG
>JAFNXQ010000067.1 GCA_017383445.1 Alistipes sp. | reverse complement strand
GATGCTGTGAATACCGCCAAGGAGTTCAACGACAGGCTGGACTTCGACGGCGTAGTGCTCACCAAGCTCGATGGTGATACACGCGGTGGTGCTGCTATCTCTATCCGTTCGGTAGTGAACAAGCCTTTGAAGTTTATTTCAAGCGGTGAGAAGATGGATGCCTTGCAGGTATTCCATCCCGAACGTATGGCCAACCGAATCTTGGGTATGGGTGATGTTATTTCGCTTGTGGAACGTGCACAGGAGCAGTACGACGAGAAGAAGGCTCGCGAGTTGAAGAAGAAGTTGGTGAAGAACCAGTTCAACTTCAACGACTTCCTCGATCAGATACAGCAGATTAAGAAGATGGGTAATCTGAAGGATATCGCCTCGATGATACCTGGTATGGGTAAGGCGTTGAAGGATATCGATATCCCCGATGATGCCTTCAAACAGACCGAGGCAATCATCGGCTCGATGACACCTGCCGAGAGGGAGAATCCCGAGATTATCAATGTTCGTCGCCGTGAGCGTATCGCCAAAGGTAGTGGTACTACGGTGGCCGATGTCAATCGTCTGTTGAAGCAGTTCGAGCAGACCCGCAAGATGATGAAGACCGTAGCGGGCGGTGGCTTGAAGATGCCTATGGGTCGCGGTGGTTTCCGCCGATAAGAATAGATAGATTAAATAAAGTAAAGCAGCAGCCAATTTAATTGACTGCTGCTTTTGTTTTTATTAGCACTTGAAAATTATATTCACTATTTCCATTCGTAGGGCACATCTTCGCGACGTCTTACCTCTATGCCATAAGGTATCTTTACGAGATAGACCGTATAATAGGAACTATTCAGACGTATCATATCATTTGTCTGTTCTTTGAGAGTTTCGTGCTTTTTTGCATCTTCCACGATATACTCAAAGAAACCATCTCGTTCTGCAATACTGTCGATGTAGATAATGAATCTGTAATCAGGGTAATAATCATCTCCGCTCTTATCGCAGCGATATTGCATATTTCCAATAGGGTATCCAAAAAATACCTTGTCAGACTCGGGGATAAGTATCTCAATCTTTTTCCAGCCAACATTCTCTTTTAACTCGTGTTCTATCTTATTGGCCTTGATATGCTTCTTGATTCCTTTGGAAGACCATCCGGCATTAAAAAAGAAAGGATGTACTACAGAATAAAATATATTTATCTCATTGGGAGAGTCGCTGCGTTTGAACTCTTTGTTGTATCGATATGATACTATTCTGTTTTGTTCCTCTCGGCCTTCGTAATATCGTTCTGTTGAAGTCCATACAATTTGCCTTACTACCGGGTCAGTAACCAACAGATTTGCATTTTCAACGTGTGTAACTTGCTTTTCTCTCTTGATACCCTCTATTCCTTTCTTTACCCAGTTGCCCTGAGCATCAAACTCATTCATATCATAGATTGTCTCTTTTGTCTTGGGTATATCGTCGATAAACTCAAATCTGGTCATTGTAACTTTTGGGAACTCCTTGTAGTCATAAGCATAGATGAGTTTTTCTCCTCCAATTATAATGGTGCGTTTGCGGACACGCTTATCTTCGGTGTACTCAATAAGAGTCTTGTCGGAGTCGGTGGTTACCTCAATAGGGTAGCCGTCATTATCTCTCTTTATGTCGTACGCACTATATTGAGAAAGATATGATGACTCCTCCTTAACAAGACTGCCGTCCTCGGCAAAGAATATACGTCCATCCTCATACTCAATGTATTTGACATTGCCTTTGGGGGCGTTGAACATCGCCGCGTCGTGGTACTTCTGTTGTGCTACGGTAGTGCTGCACAGAATGGTTAGGCCTAAAAGTAAAAATAGTCGTTTCATAACAGTGAATTTATAGGTTTTATAAATACTTTAATAACAAAGGTATAAATATTTTGCGAAAAAATCGTATATTCGCACATTAGAAATAATTTAATCTAAAATATTATGAAGAAATTTATTATTTGTGCCGCAATGGTTGTTGTCGGCACTCTCGCAGCCTCGGCACAGACCGAGAAGGGCGGTATCGATGCAGAGATGCTCTCGCGTATCAGCCAGAGCTATACCGGCTCTGCCGAGCAGCGTGCCGTGAAGAATGCTTTGGCTTCAAACTCTATCGCTACATTGGCCGTAAATGCCGACAATCTTGCTATGTGCGACACTCACTTCTCGCACCGCGTCAAGACCAAGGGTATCACCGATCAGAAGTCATCGGGTCGCTGCTGGCTGTTTACGGGTCTTAATGTCCTGCGTGCCAAGATGATCGAAAAGCATGACCTTCCCTCAATGGAATTCTCGCAGAATTATAACTCGTTCTACGATCAGTTGGAGAAAGCCAACCTCTTTTTGCAGGGTATTATCGACACTCGTAATCTTCCGCTGGATGACCGCAAGGTCGATTGGCTGCTGCATAATCCCATTGGTGACGGCGGTCAGTTTACGGGCGTGTCAAACCTTATTATGAAGTATGGTGTAGTACCCAAGGCGGCTATGCCCGAGACCTTCCAGTCGAACAACACCTCGCAGATGGCGACTATCCTGAAACTCAAACTGCGTGAGTGGGCGTTGGAGTTGCGAGAGCTGAAACCCGAAAAGGCTATGCAACGCAAGGAGGAGATGCTCTCGGAGGTCTATCGTATTCTGGTAGAGTGCCTGGGCGTTCCCCCAACGGAGTTCGAGTGGGCTCGCTACAATACAAAGGGCGAGCTGGTGAGCCGCAAGACCTACACCCCGAAGAGTTTCTACGAGGAGTATATCGGCGAAGATTTGGAGCAGAACTATGTGATGATTATGAATGACCCTTCACGCGAGTATGGCAAGGTCTACGAGATTGACTACGACCGCCATATGTACGACGGCGAGAACTGGCTCTACATCAACCTCCCGATAGAGAAGGTTAAGGAGTTGGCTATTGCCTCAATCAAGGATAATACGGCGATGTACTTCTCTTGTGATGTGGGTAAGTTCCTCGACCGCAAGAAGGGTACGCTTGATGTTGCCAACTTCGATTATGCTTCGCTGTTTGGCACATCGTTCCCTATGAATAAGAAGCAGCGTATTCAGACCTTTGCCAGCGGCTCATCGCACGCGATGACGCTTATCGCTGTTGATTTGGATGACGAGGGCAAGGCAAAGAAATGGATGGTTGAGAACAGCTGGGGTGCAGCGTCAGGCTGGCAGGGCAACCTCATTATGACCGACGAGTGGTTTGAGGAGTATATGTTCCGCGTTGTTGTGGAGAAGAAGTATGTTCCCGAGGATGTGTTGAAGCTGTTGGAGCAGAAGCCTATTATGCTCCCCGCCTGGGATCCTATGTTCGCACCCGAAGAGTAGTCAATTCTAACACCCAAATATTATGAAACTGAAAAATCAGATTGTTATGGCAGCAATGGCTGTTTTAGCGTGCGGATGTGGCAGTGAGAAGTCTGCAAACCCGCTATTCAATGACTTTGATACCCCTTATGGTATTGCCCCGTTTGAGGAGATTACGATTGATGATTTCCGCGAGGGTATGTTGCGTGGTATGGAGGAGCAGAAGGCCGAGATTGAGGCTATCATCAACAACCCCGAGGCTCCTACCTTCGAGAATACTATCGTAGCGTTGGACGAGTGTGGCTCGCTGTTGCGTAGAGTACGCGGTACTTTCTCTCCGCTGTCGAGCAGTAACTCAACCGAGGAGATTCGTGCCTTGCAGAAGGAGATGTCGCCTATCTCGTCTGCTCATAGTGACGATATCAACCTCAATCCTGCACTCTTTGCTCGCGTGAAGGCGGTCTATGAGCAGCGTGAGTCGCTGGATCTCACAAAGGAGCAGCAGACTTTGTTGGAGAATAGCTACAAGCGTTTCGTGCGTAGCGGTGCCGAGCTTGATGACGAGCAGAAGGCGAAGCTGCGTGAGCTTAATCAGGAGCTCTCGATGTTGCAGCTTACCTTCACACAGAATCTCCGTCAGGAGACCAACAACACCTTCGTTGTGGCTAACTCACTCGACGAGTTGAAGGGCCTGCCACAGGCAAATATCGACGCTGCGGCGAAGATGGCTGCCGAGAATGGTCAGGAGGGTAAGTGGATGTTCAATATGCAGCGTCCGAGCTGTAATCCAGTGTTGCAGTATTGCGAGAACCGCGAGCTTCGCGAGAAGGTCTATAAGGCCTACTACAATCGCGGTAATCAGGATAATGAGTACGACAACAAGGCTATATGTGCAAAGATTGTCGCACTGCGTATCGAGAAGGCACAGCTGATGGGCTATGAGAACTATGCCCAGATGGCTCTCGAAGACCGTATGGCCAATAGCCCCGAGGCGGTGTATGAATTGCTTGACGCTGTGTGGGAGCCAGCCGTGAAGAAGGCGAAGGAGGAGATTGACGATATCCGCCGTGAGATTCGCAAGGAGGGTAATACGTTTGAGCCTGAGGGTTGGGACTTTATGTACTATCAGGATAAGGCCAAGCAGGCGAAGTATGCCGTTGATGAGCAGGAGTTGCGTTCTTACCTCGAAATAGGCAATGTGATGCAGGGTGTGTTCTATGTAGCCGAGAAGCTCTATGGCCTCACATTCAAAGAGATTACAGCCGATGTGCCATCGTATGAGCCTACGGCAAAGGCCTATGAGGTTATCGATCGTGACGGCAAGTTGCTAGCGATATTTTACAGCGATAACTTCCCTCGTGACGGTAAGGGTGCCGGTGCGTGGTGTACCTCATTCCGTGGTCAGCGTTACGAGAACGGCGAGAGAATTGTGCCTATCGTTGTGAACTGCTGCAATATGGCTACGCCCAACAGCGAGGGCTACGCCTTGTTGAGCATCGACAATGTGGGTACTATCTTCCACGAGTTTGGTCACGCCCTGCATAACTTTATGCGTGATGTGCATTATGGCGGCGTGAGTGGTGTGGAACGCGACTTTGTGGAGCTTCCCTCGCAGATTAACGAGCATTGGGCATTTGAGCCGGAGGTGCTGGCTGTCTATGCCAAGCACTACAAGACAGGCGAGGTTATCCCTATGGAGCTTGTCGAGAAGATTGTTGAGAGTTCGAAGTATGGTCAGGGCTTTGCAACGGTTGAGTATATCGCCGCATCACTCAGCGATATGGATCTTCACGTTCTGACAGAGGCTCCTGCCAATCTCAATGTTATGGATTTTGAGGCCGAGAAACTCTCTGCACGCGGTATCCCGCAGCAGATTTTGCCTCGCTACCGTATGACCAATTTCAGCCATACTATGGGTGGTGGTTATAGTGCCGGCTATTATAGCTATATGTGGGCAGAGGTGCTTGACGCCGACGCTTTTGAGGCCTTTGCCGAGACGGGAGATATCTTCAATCAGGAGGTTGCCGACAAGTTCCGTCGCTATGTCCTCACACCCGGCGGTATTGACGATGGTATGACTATGTATAAGGCGTTCCGTGGTCGTGAGCCGCAGATTGATGCACTGCTTCGTGCAAGAGGTCTGTAATCAATCGTTTTAGAGCAAAATAGGCTGGTACAAAACTTTGTGCCAGCCTATTATTTTATGTGCTATGTGCGAATATTATCTCATTATCATCACCCCTTTATCAAAATCGAATACTACGGGTGAGGTGAAGAACTGCACGCCGAGAAATCCCAATTGCTTGATAGCGGGCATCTTGTCGGTAACGCCGATTGACTTGTCGTTGTATTCTTGCCCGAATAGCGATACGCTGTTTGCATAGATACCCTGTGCCACTAACTCCCCCTTCTTGTTGTAGGCATTTTTTAACTCTATCTTACCCTTTTCAATAACCTTTGTTATGCTCTCGTGCTGCTTGAGAAGGAATAGGAGCATTGGGTTGCCAAAATCAACTATGAGGTTACCTTTCAGCTTTGACCTACCCTGCGGGGTGGTTAGCTTTACCGAAGCAGCAACAATGGGAAATCCCAGCTCCTCGTCAAACGATAGTTTGAATCTCCTGCCATTAAGATTCTCGTCGGTTTGCCCTACAAGCAGATAACCCTCTTTTAAATCTACGGTCATCACTTTACGCTTTGTGGCAGAGTCTTTCATGTACTGAATGGGAATGCTTACTCCGTTAAAGTCTTCGAGTATGAAAATAGGCCCATCATATAATGCTCCTCCAATCATTATCTCTCCCTCGGTGCGGTAGATGATGTTGTAGAGATTGTTGAGCAGGCGTATCTTCTGCTTTGAGGGCTGAAATGTAAGGTCGTGTGATTTTAGACAACTTTCATAAATGTTTTCTCCTACAAGTAGGGCCGGTATTCCCGATTCGACCATTATCTCCACCGGTTTGTCGCCGAGTGTTGCTGTGAAATAGTAGTGTCCTCCCCGTTTGCTCAAATCAAAGCGTTCCTGTGCGAGGAGGGGAGTGGTGCATAGTATGTTTAGCGTAATGATGGCAAGAAAAAAGAGTCTGATTTTTCTCATAGTGAAATGTTATGGTAAACGATATGTAAAAATTAAGGCTGACCGAGATTTTCAGTCAGCCTTTTTCCTTGTGTGCTGACAGTGGTTAGAACATCTTTACCAACTCCTCGTTTGAGTAGGCGTCGGCTCCGTAGCAGGTTTTGAGGTAAGCCAGACCGCTTACATAGTCCTCCTCGGTGAATGAGTCGGTAGCCTGCTTTGCCACTACAACATCGTAGCCCAGACAGTAGGCATCGGCCGATGTGTGACGCACGCACATATGGGTATGCAGGCCTGTCATCACTACGGTCTTTACGCCCAGCTCTTTGAGTAGGATGTCGAGGTCGGTCTGGAAGAAACCGCTGTAACGACGCTTGGGAACAACATAGTCCTTGTCAGAAAGTTTCAGTTCGGGAATAACCTCTGCACCCTCGGTGCCTACGATGGCGTGGTCGCCCCAGAGCTCACACTCGCGGTCGATACCTGCACGGTGTGCATCGTTGCAGAAGATTACGGGAACACCCGCCGCACGAGCTGCATCCAGCAACTCAGCAGTAGCGGGAACGATAGCTTTACCTCGGTCGCAAGTCAATGCACCGGTTACGAAGTCGTTGAGCATATCAACAACCAGAATAGCGGGTTTTTCTAACTTTTTCATAATTGTACTTATTAAGAAACGAAGT
Organism: Alistipes sp.; assembly: GCA_017383445.1. Taxonomy (GTDB): domain Bacteria; phylum Bacteroidota; class Bacteroidia; order Bacteroidales; family Rikenellaceae; genus Alistipes. The sequence goes on along the minus strand of JAFNXQ010000067.1, from coordinate 11,934 downwards.
GGTCAATGTGTAAAAAAAAAAGACTACCGCACAAACGCAGTAGTCCGTAGTTCTCTAATACTCTTCCTCGTTAAAGAAGAAGTCATCCTTTGATGGGTAGTCTGGCCAGATATCCTCGATTGACTCATAGACATCACCCTCGTCCTCAATCTCCTGAAGATTCTCCAAGACCTCCAAAGGCGAGCCAGAACGAATTGCGTAGTCGATAAGCTCCTCTTTTGTTGCTGGCCATGGTGCATCTTCAAGCTTCGATGCTAACTCTAATGTCCAATACATAATTATATAGTTTTTAAGTTGTTCACTATAATTGGCCGCAAAGATATATGTTGTAAATAAAAAAACAAAATTAAGAACTGAAAAAAATACAACTGTTGCAAAATCAGCTCTCTACGGTATCCACAAAATCTCTTCGGTATGAGTAATCATCGTTACGGTGCGACCCAGAAGATAGAGATAGTCCGACAGGCGATTGAGGTATGCCAGAACATCATCCGAGAGGTTGTGCTGCTGTGATACCACAAGAGCCATACGTTCGGCACGGCGGCAGATGGTACGGCAGACGTGGCACATAGATATTCTCTCATCGCCACCCGGAATGGTGAACTTCGTGATGGCGGGCAACTTTGCCTGCATAGTGTCGATAGCCTGCTCCAGTGTGGTCGTTGGCTCGCTGCCGAGGGGTGCAACCTTATCCTCGCCGTCACGGCCTACGGCCAGTAGAGCCTCTACGGTCATCAGGTGTGACTCCACCTTACGCAGCATTGAGGTATGCTCCTCGAAGCGGTCATCATCGGCGAGTTTGTCGGCCAGCAAGGCTACGAACGCCACCAGCTCATCAACCGTGCCATACGCCTCGACGCGTACATCTGTCTTGAATACTCTCTCTCCACCGATAAGTGATGTCAGGCCCTTGTCGCCCTGCTTGGTATATACTTTCATAGTTTGAATATTTGTTTAGGTAAGTAGTTGTTGAAGAGTAGCAGGTAGCCTCGGTTGTCGATGCTGGTGCAACGATGCTGGGCTACCAGAGCCTCGCACGCCTTGTGTCGTGGGGCGTCATAGGCGGGTGACATAATGCATAGCGTAGTGCCGCTTTGTGTGGCTTTCTCGGCCATTGCAGCGAGTCTTTCTGGCTCAATGTCGATGGTGGCTATAACCATATCCACACCGCTGAAATCCTCTCTTTTGGGGTCTATTTCAAACGATGTGTAGTTGCAGTGGTGCAACAGATTTTGGAGCTGTATGCAGCGGCGGCGGGGAATGTCAAGCGATGAGAGGGCCTCGAAGAGTGACTTGTTGTCGGACTTCAACTCGCGGCACATAAAAACCTGCCTTACAATATTATATACAAACGGAGAATGAACTCCGTGACCACGCCAGTAACGGGCACGCTTGATGTTTGATGGAATGATGCTCAAACCATACAAACGTCGTTTTATGTTACGTCCCGTAATCTTCATAGCCTTGTCTGATTACTTCTTCAATTGTCCTGCCAGACGGCCCGTAGAGAAGGCTATCTGCAAGTTGTAGCCGCCTGTGTTAGCATCAATGTCGAGTACCTCGCCGGCGAAGTAGAGTCCTTTGACTTTTAGCGACTCCATAGTGTATTTATTCACCTCGTCGCAACGTACGCCACCAGCAGTCACCACAGCATACTCAAAGGGTGCATAGTCGGTAATGGGGAATACAAAGCCCTTCAAAACCTTCACCAGACGGGCAATCTCCGCATCGGTGACCTTGCGTATGTAGTTCTTTGAGTGAACATCCAGCTCGTGGGCAATGGGTATAACCAGGTGCTTCGGCACAAGTTTTCGCAACAACTCCGAGAAGAACTCATCGGGTTGCATTTCGGCAATCTCACGCTCTATGCGTTCTGTGAGAATCTCTTCGGTGAGGGCGGGCTTCATGTCGATAACCAGCTTCACGCGTCTTTCGTCAATGAGTGCATCCACCGCATCACGGCTCACACGCAATGCCACAGCACCCTCTATGCCTCGGTCCGAGAAACTTATCTCGCCAAACTCCTCCTGACGCAGCTCGTCGTCGATGTATAGCTTGGTGTTGATATTTTTCAGCAGTAGGCCATTGAGGAACTTCGCCTGCGGATGCGAGGTGCGTAGTGGGGTGAGTGAGGGGCGTACCGCCTCGACTGTGTGACCCACCTGGTCGGCAAATATGTAGCCGTCGCCCGTAGAGCCTGTACCCGGGTAACTTACGCCGCCTGTGGCGATGATGACATTGGCAGCCTCTTCCTTGCGTTTGAAGCCTCGCTTGTTGATGTACTCCACGCCATAGACCTTACCTGCGAGGGTGAGAATCTCCGATACGCGGGTGTTGAACATAAACTCCACGCCATTGTCCTTGCAGTAATCCTCCAAAGCATTGGCTATATCCCAAGCCTTGCCGCTACGGGGGAATACACGCTGACCTCGTTCAATGTCGAGCTTCACGCCCAGGCGTTCAAAAAGGCGTATCGTGGCCTTGTTGTTGAACTCGGCAAAGGCCACCTCAAAGAAGTCGGCATTGGTGCGTATCGCCTCGCTGAACTCCTCGGGAGGTCGTGCGTTGGTGAGGTTGCAACGGCCCTTGCCCGAGATACGGATTTTGCGTCCTGCCTTCTCCATTTTCTCCATTAGCAACACCTGCTTTCCTGCTCGTGCTGCTGTTGCTGCTGCCATAAGTCCCGCTGCTCCTGCTCCTATAACTATCAGGTCGTACATTGTCTGTGGGGTTAAAATTTCTACAAATGTACAAAATTGTAGTTAGATTATGGCCAACTTACGACGATAAAGAGCACATTTAATGCAATTTTCTTATCTTTGTGTGGAAATTGTGTCTGTTTTGAGATTGATTTGAAGATGAAGAAGATGGTTTTTCCGACTTGTGGCGTATGCTCGCAAGCGATAGTTGTGGAGCTGACCGACGAGAATGTAGTCAGCAACGTGGAGTTTATAGGTGGCTGTCAGGGTAACACGCAGGGCGTGGCGGCACTGGCTGTGGGTATGCGTGCCGAGGAGGTCGTATCACGCCTCGAAGGTATCAACTGCGGTCGCAAGGGTACATCGTGCCCCGACCAGCTGGCACGGGCTCTGCGTAAGATGATAGAACAATAGGCTATGAAGAAGATAAAGAATCCGTGGGTGGGGGAGCCTACCTATCACTGCTACGGCTGTGATCCGAACAATGAGTCGGGCTTGAAGATGGAGTTCTACGAGGATGGCGACGATGTGGTGTGTCATTGGCATCCTCGCGTAACCTTCGAGAGCTGGCATAATACGCTACACGGCGGCATACAGGCTGTTTTGGTGGATGAGATAGCCAGCTGGGTCATCTTCCGCAAGTTCCAGACAAGTGGCGTCACATCGCACTTGGATATGCGTTACAAGCGTCAGGTGGTCATCAATCAGGAGCATATCACACTGCGTGCCCGTGTTGTGAGGCAGCGTCGTCAGGTGATAGATGTCGATGTGGAGCTGTTTGATGCAGAGGGAGAGCTATGCTCGCAGGGACATTGTATCTATTTCCTTACGCCCAAGCAGCGAGCCCACGATGAATTTGGTTTCCGCGAATTTGAGTTGGAAGAGTAGGGCAGAATTCTTAATTCATAATTGCTCTTTCATCTTTGCCTTGGTGCTTTTCAACAATAAAGAGGTCCGACACCTAACTGGTATCGGACCTCTTTATTGTTGATGTGGGCAGATGACTACTTCTGCAACTGTGAGTTATCGGCAACAACCATATTCTTGTCGATACGCAAGGTAACGTTGCTATCCACCTCGATAAGGATAGTAGGCTCGCCCTGCTTAACCTCCTTTACGGTGCCATAGATACCACCTGCGGTGATAATCTTGTCGCCCTTCTTCAATCCCTCGCGGAACTTTGCCATCTCCTTACGACGCTTTGACTCGGGACGCCACATGAAGAAGTACATCACGGCAATCATCAAAAGCATCATAATCCAGAAACCACCCATACCGGGCTGCTGTGCAGCAGCTGCATCAGCCTGAAGTAAATTAATCATAGTCGATATTCTTTTAAGTTATTAATTGTCCTGTATGTGCCACCTCGCCTTTTGGCTGTAGCCGTTGGCAAAGGTAAGCATTATTCCATAATATGCAAGCCTACTCGACCTCCGCATCTATATATATTTTCAGCGGAGTGGCCTTTTCGGCGAAATAAAACTCCATAAGTTTCATTTGCCACCCCAGCTGACCCTGCGAGTTGAACTCTATGGTGATGTCGCAGGATGATGCGGGTGCTATGGGCTGACGCAGGTATTGTGCCGTGGTGCAACCGCACGAGGTGGCCTCGCGAAGGATGACCACAGGCCTGTCGCAGCCATTGTGCAGGCGTATGGTCTTGGCGATAATCTCTCCCTGACGCATACGACCCAGCTGTAAGGTGTCGCTTATGCCCGCCTCGAAAGCCTCCTCCGAGAGGGTTATCTCTCGGTCGGCTATGCGGGTGGTTTTCTGCGGAGAGTTACCTCCGCAACCACACAACGTCACTGTGGCAAGCATTGTTGCCCAGAGCCAAAACCTTGCCATTAGAGTAAGCCTCGGCCACTCTTCTTAATCTTACCCTCGGCGTTGAGTGCTGCCACGATGCGGTCGAGGATACCATTGATGAAGGTACTGCTGCTGGGTGTAGAGTAGAACTTCGATATCTCGATATACTCATCCAGCGTAACCTTCACGGGTATAGAACTGAACGCCGTAAGCTCGGTAATAGCCAACGCAAGGATCACATTGTCCATAAAGGCTATGCGTTCCACATCCCAGTTGCTGGTGTACTTCTCGATGAGTGCTACGCTATCCTCGAAGCCAAGTGCAGCCTTGGTGAATAACTCCTTGGCAAAGAGGAGGTCATCCTCACTCTTGAACTTCTCCACAACCTTTACCTCCTCGTGTGAGACACGCATATTAGAGAGCGTGCGTTCCACCATAATAAGAGCAAAGCCGAGATCGTCGTTCCAGAGGATAGACTGCTCGTCAAGTACATCCTCTAAAAGTTCCGACTCCTCTAACTCGTGGGTATAGAAGTCGTGCACCAAAGCCAAATCCTCACGGAAGGAGTGCTCCTCCGAGAGCATATACTTCTGGTAGTAGTCACTCTGCTCCAGCTGCGAGTAGAGGGTCTTTACAAGCTCGGGTGAGTGCGACCACGAGAGCTTCTTGGCAGCTACGTAGTCATTTACCGAGTCGCTGTTGGCGATGAGTGCTATGACGCTGTTATCTACAAATTTACGGTTGGGATTGAGGTCCTCAAAGGTGGGTAGCTTCTTCTGCTTGGCCATCTCCTGACGGCTCTCGGCATAGCGTGCTACCTCTGCGATGAGTGACAACATCTGAAAATAGAGGTCGTAGGTCTTGTCGATAGATGCGACAAGAGTCTTCTCTGATGCTGCCAACGAATCTGACTCAGATTTGATGTGAGCATACAAGGCTTTCATAGCCTTTATTCGGAGCAATCTTCTGCTAATCATATTCAAATGAACTTTAACGGCGACAAAGATACGATAAAAAGATGAAAGAGCAAAGAGCAAAGATGAAAATTGCGAGTAAGCGAGAGCAGAGGGAACTTGTTCACTATGCCGAGCGGGAGCAATTAAAAGCCTGCGTAGCAGGGTTAAAGAAGAAAGAGACTCTTTGCTCTTATACTCCCGCTTGCAGAGTTGCTGTTGCTCTCTTGCCTTTTTTCGCTTTTTTTATTATCTTTGCCCCTCTTAATATATATTAATACAATGAAAGTAGGAAAACGTCAGACCTTAAAGGTCAATCGCATATCCGATTTTGGCCTCTACCTCACCGACGAGGAGGGTGCAGAGGTGCTGTTGCCCAACCGCTATGTGTCGCTGGAAAATGCCATTGGCGACGAGATAGATGTCTTTGTCTATCACGACTCGGAGGATAGATTGGTTGCCACAACCGAGCAGCCACTCATTATGGAGGGCCAGGCTGCTGCGTTGAAGGTGGTCGATAAGAGTATTCACGGAGCCTTCCTCGATTGGGGTCTGACCGGTAAGGATCTGTTCCTGCCCAACCGCAACCAGCAGGGTGGTGTCATCGCAGGCCGTAAGGTGGTGGTGTGGATGTATATCGACAACATCACGGGTCGTTGCGTAGCCACGCAGAAGCTCAAAGCCTTTATCGACAACGATATCATTACCGTAGAGCCGCGTCAGAAGGTCGATGTGCTGGTCGCTTCGGAGAGTCCTATCGGCTACCGCGTCATCATCAACTCACGCCATTGGGGTATGATTTACAAGAATCAGCTCTTCCGCCCGATAGCCATAGGCGAGAGAGTGGAGGGCTATGTGCGTCGCATCACCGAGGATAACCGTATCGACATCACGTTGCAGCGTGACGGCTATGGTGGCGTGTCGGACTCGGCAGATGTCTTGGTGCGATTGATGCAGCAGAATGGTGGTGTGTTGCCCATTGGCGATAACTCCACACCCGAGGAGGTGCATCGTCTGACGCAGATGAGCAAGAAGGTCTTCAAGCGTGCCGTAGGTGTGCTTATGAAGCGTGGCGATATTGTGGCAGAGCCCACACAGATTAAGTTGAAGTAACTATGGCGAAGATTCACACCGCAGAGAGGGTGTCACAACGCGATGCCTCCGATAACTTTGTCTTTCAGCGCTCCCTGCTCGCCTATCACAAGGCGGCGGAGATTGTTGGGGGCGATGTGCTGGAGATAGGTACGGGTATGGGCTATGGTGTGGATGTCATAGCACCCTCGGCAAAACGTTTCGTGACCATTGACAAGAGTGTGCCGCGGGAGTTGCATCTGCCCGACAATGCAGAGTTTAGGCAGATGACGGTGCCGCCCTTGCAGTTGCCTGATGCCGAGTTTGACTATGTGGTGTCGTTTCAGGTCATCGAGCATATCAAGGATGATGAGGCTTTTGTGCGTGAGGTGCATCGCGTGTTGCGTCACGGAGGGCGTTTTGTGGTCTCTACACCCAATGCTCCTATGTCGCTGACGCGTAACCCCTGGCACGTGAGAGAGTATCGTGTGGAGGAGTTAAAGGCCCTTTTGGAGAGTGTGTTCGACAGTGTGGAGTGCTATGGCGTGAGGGGTAACGACAAGGTTATGGCCTACTACGAGAAGAATCGCGAGGGCGTGAGGCGTATCACCCGCTACGATGTGCTGGACTTGCAGCACCGCCTGCCACGCTGGATGTTGCAATTGCCGTACGATGTGCTTAACCGCCTGAATCGTCGCCGTCTGCTCACGCAGAACGACTCGCTGACGCGTTCTATCACTATGGCGGACTACGAGATAAGCCCCGCTGCGGAGGATTGCTTCGACCTCTACTTTGTGGCCGAAAAGAGATAGCAGGGCGAGAGCCTGTAAAATACAAAATCAAAAAATGGACGAAACAGCAGTAATATGGACTTTGGTGCTTTCGGGCGTCTTGGTGGGGATAATCAACACCCTCGCAGGGGGTGGTGCGGTTATCTCTATGACGCTTTTTATGGCCCTAGGACTACCCATAGGTGTTGCCAATGGTACCAACCGCATTGCTGTCGTGTTGCAGAATTTCACCTCGTCGGTGGCCTTCCTGCGTAAGCGTATGCTCAACGTGAAGAGTGGTATCAAACTCTCCATTCCCGCCGTTGTGGGCAATATCGTAGGCTCTATTGCAGCGATGCGTATCAGCGAGACTATCTTCACTGTATGTATGACGGTGGTGATGTCGCTGGTGCTTATCTATATGATTACAGACCAGGAGCATAAACATGTTCATATTCACGGTGGTCGAGAACTCGATGTGCGTTGGTGGCACTATCTGTGGTTTCTGCTGCTGGGCTTCTATGGCGGATATATCTACATCGGTCTGGGCTATGTGTTGCTGGCCGTCACTATCTGGTCGATGAAGCTCGATATCATCACCGCCAATGTCGTCAAGTGCTTTATCATATTTGTCGCCACGCCCTTCTCGCTGGCTATATTTATGATTAACGGACAGGTCGATTATGTCTATGGCCTGTGGCACGGACTGGGTAATGTCATAGGTGCATTGCTCGCCTCGCACTTTGCTCTGGTGCTGGGTGCCAAGTTTGTGCGATACTTCACTCTCTCGATACTGGTTGTCTGCTTTGCCGACATCATAGGTCTTATATCGCTGCACGATTGGTTACACTCGCTGCTCACAATGTTTTAAGCATCAGGTTTTATGGCAAACAAAGCAGAAAAGAGTATAGTCGTTACGGGTGCTCGCGTTCACAACCTCAAAAATGTGGATGTCGAGATACCTCGCTACTCGCTGGCCGTCATCACGGGCTTGTCGGGGTCGGGTAAGTCGTCGCTGGCTTTCGATACCATCTATGCCGAGGGTCAGCGTCGTTATATGGAGACTCTCTCGACCTATGCACGCCAGTTTGTCGGCACTATGGAACGCCCCGATGTGGATAAGATTACGGGTCTGAGCCCTGTGGTGGCCATAGAGCAGAAGACAACCAATAAAAACCCCCGTTCTACGGTCGGCACCGTGACCGAGATAAACGACTTCCTGCGTCTGCTCTTTGCCCGTGCATCGCGTGCCTACTCGCCCATTACCGACGAGGAGATGGTACACTACACCGATGAGCAGATATGCGACCTCATACTCAAAGGCTTTGCAGGGCGTAAGGTGGCTTTTATGGCCCCCATCGTCAAGGGTCGCAAGGGTCACTATCGCGAGCTGTTTGAGTCGCTTGCCAAGCGTGGTTACATCTATGCCCGTATCGATGGCGAGATAGTGGAGTTCTCCTCGGGAATGAAGCTCGACCGCTACAAGGTGCATAACATAGACCTCGTTGTGGACCGTATGGTGGTGAAGGAGGAGTCTGCCGAACGCATTATGACCTCGCTGAAAGAGTCTATGCGTCAGGGTAAGGGTACGATGGCTATCTATGACTACGGAGCCGATGGTATGCGTTACTACTCGCGTCATCTGATGTGCCCATCGACAGGTGTGGCGTTCGAGGACCCTGCACCTCATACCTTCTCGTTTAACTCTCCGCAGGGAGCCTGCCCGCGATGCAGTGGTCTGGGTGTGGAGGCTGTATTTGATGTCAAGAGAATCATTCCCGACGATAGCCGTTCCATCCGTGAGGGTGGTATCGAGCCGTTGGGTAAATATAAGAACAACAAACTCTTTGTTCAGATAGAACTGCTTGGTCGCCGTTATGATTTCACGCTTGATGACCCCATAGCGACCATTTCGGAGGAGGGTATGAATGCCCTGTTATATGGCGATGCGAAGCCTCTGATGGTTGATTTGTCGGAGTTCAGCTCTCTGTCGGGTCGCAGGATGATGGCGTGGGAGGGCATAGCCGAATATGTGCAGTCGGTTGATGATGAGGAGTCGAAGAAGGGTCAGAAGTGGCGTGAACAGTTCCTGACCTATCGTCCGTGTAGCGTCTGCGGAGGTACTCGCCTGAAGAAGGAGGCATTGCAGTTCCGCATCGGAAAAAAGAATATAGCCGAGCTCTCGGCGATGTCGATAGCCGACTTTGCCGAGTGGATGAGCCACGTTGAGGAGTGTTTCACCGACAAGGAGTGGCGTATAGCACAGGAGGTTGTGAAGGAGATACGCGAAAGACTACACTTCCTGATGGCTGTGGGTCTGGGTTATCTCTCACTCTCGCGTGCTGCCCGTTCGCTGTCGGGAGGCGAGAGCCAGCGAATACGACTCGCTACGCAGATAGGCTCGAAGTTGGTCAATGTACTCTACATACTCGATGAGCCGAGCATCGGTCTGCATCAACGCGACAACAATCGCCTGATAAACACATTGAAGGAGTTGCGTGATGCGGGTAACTCGGTTATCGTGGTGGAGCACGACGAGGATATGATGCGTGCCGCCGATTACATAGTCGATGTAGGCCCCAAGGCGGGTCGTCGTGGTGGTCAGATTGTCGCTACGGGTAGTATTGACGACATAATGAAGTCCGACAGCATCACCGCCGACTATCTGTGTGGTCGCCGCAGGATAGAGATTCCCGAGACGTTACGCGAGGGTAGTGGGCAGCATATCACCATACGCGGTGCGAGGGGAAACAACCTCAAAGGTATTGATGTCGAGTTCCCGTTGGGTAAGTTCGTATGCGTTACGGGCGTGAGTGGCTCGGGTAAATCGACGCTTGTAAATGAGACCCTCAGACCCATATTGAGCCGTGTGTTGTATCGTTCGCTGGACAGACCCCTGGAGTATGACTCGGTGGAGGGCATCGAGAATGTCGATAAGCTGGTCGTGGTGGACCAGTCGCCTATTGGCCGTACGCCACGCAGTAACCCTGCAACCTATTCGGGCGTCTTTGCCGATATCAGAAAGCTCTTTGAGCTTACGCCCGATGCACAGGTGCGAGGCTTCAAGGCGGGCCGCTTCTCCTTCAATGTCAAGGGTGGCCGTTGCGAGGAGTGTCGCGGTGCGGGTGTGCAGACTATCGAGATGAACTTCCTGCCCGATGTCTATGTGCGATGCAAGGCGTGTGGTGGTCATCGCTACAACCGCGAGACTCTGGAGGTGAAGTACAAGGGCAAGAATATCGACGAGGTGCTGGGAATGACGATTAATATAGCGGTCGATTTCTTCGTCAACATACCATCTATATATCAGAAGTTGAAGGCTATTCAGGATGTGGGCCTCGGCTACCTGACGCTGGGACAGCCCTGCACAACGCTGTCGGGAGGCGAGAGTCAGCGTATAAAGCTCGCTGCCGAGCTCTGCAAGAGTGATACGGGTCGCACGCTGTATGTCCTCGATGAACCTACTACGGGCCTCCATTTTGAGGATATACGCCAATTGCTGGGCGTGATAAACAAGCTGGTCGATAGGGGCAATACGGCCATCGTCATCGAACATAACCTCGATGTTATTAAGGTTGCCGACCATATCATCGACATAGGCCCCGAGGGCGGAGCAGGAGGTGGCCGTGTCATCGCCGAGGGTACGCCTCGCGAGGTGGCCTCGTGCCGTGAGAGTGCCACGGGCGAGTTTCTGAAACGAATCCTGGAGAAGTAGGGTGGATTGGGTTAAACCCGCTATCCCTTCCGCCTCTTGCCTAATCGGTCAATCTTGGCAGGGATTTTGAAGTTGCTTCAAGCGTAAAATCTTATCGCTATGAGACAACTCTGTTTTTCTATCGCGTGCATCATATTATGCACCTTTTGCGGGCCTTATGTGGCCTATGCACAAAAGCCTTCATCATCGGCTAAAACAGCCACAACTACCTCGATGGCTACACCGACCAAATCGGCAACTACAGCCATTCAGCACCCTATGGAGCCTACGGCCGAACGCAGGGCCTATCACGAGAAGATGCACTCGATGACGCACGAGCAGCGTGTGGCACATCGTGCCGAACGTCAGGCCGAGTTCGAGAAGTATGTCGATAGCATCGTGCTGTCGCATAACTTTGAGTTCAACCCTCAAACAGCACAGCGTATGCCGGCAGGAAATATGGTGTTCCTGTCGAACATCAACTACACGGTCACCCTGTGGCGTGGTACGTTGGATGTCTGCCTGCCTTATTGGGTGGGTTATACGCCACCTTATCGCTATGTGCTGCTTAATACCGTGACGCCGAACCTGCGTACTATCCTGACGAAGCAGACCGACGAGGGCTGGCAGGTGTCGTTCAAGGCAAACCTCTATGCCGCCGAGGATTATAACTTCGTATTTGATATAAACTCGAAGTATGGCGGGGCTACGCTTACCATATCGAGCCTGTGGTATAACCCCGTGCAGTATTCGGGAACTATAACACGGGTATATTAAACTATTTATTATTAAGCGACAGAGGGTAGCCAAACCAATGATTACCCTCTATCCTTATATAATTATATAGTACTATACTGCTCTGTCGTATTACTCCGCAATGAGCAGTGCTACGGCTGTGGCCGAGATACCCTCCTCGCGACCCTCAAAGCCGAGATGCT
>JAFNXQ010000004.1 GCA_017383445.1 Alistipes sp. | reverse complement strand
TGTTGAGTTTACCTGATAGTACACGCCTTTAATAGGTCTAATATTGGTTCCAATAGCGGTACGCACTCCTCCTGTATGACTTTTAGTGAACTTCAAGAACATTTCTGGAACTATTGTATCCCAAGTTTTTCCGTTATCGGTAGAGAATTTAACATCCCAGCCAACAGGATCACTTACAGTCTGCCCATCAGAAAATGTTGCAGTTCCTCTGGTGCTGGTAACATACCACTTTTTGAATTTGCCTTTGTAGTCACATGCAAGGTGGCTATCTGCCAAAGTACTATATACGTCATCAGATAAATACTCAAAATTAAATGTATAACTTGTCGAACTTGACTTCGGGCTAAGTCGATAGATATAACGCTTGCCTATCTCCCACTTTACACCTTTAAGACTTACTGATAATTTGTGCACAGTGCCATTGGGGTCAGTGTAGTCCACTCGCATATAAGCATCATCCTTCAATGTATGAGGAATCATAAAGAAAGTGGAGTTGGTTGAGCTGTCGGTAATATTCTGCTCTTTGCCACCATCAAGAGCAACAGAGTAATTTTTATTGAAACCGATCTGGCTTGTTGTTGTGTACTGCTCTTCGCCTGCCCATTTCTCTTCTTCAAAGAAGTATCTATCCTGACGCATAGTGTTGAAAAAATAGATAGAAGATATAGTACCCTTGGGCATTGTTGCGTCAGCAATAAAGTCGATAGCAGACAAGGCGTGCTTGAAATTGAGGTGTAATGTCTGGTTATAGTTGCCCGGAAGCTCTCCCGACTTTGCAACACACAAATCAAACTGATTTACATTATTATTCGACAGCAGGAAATCGATATACGGGCCATCGGGCTCATCTCCGTTATTGTTGTCGTAATAATTTGAAGGAACGCCCAGAATGTGACCCTCATAGCCTTTTCTATGCGGTGCATAGGCATAGAACTGCACATTGTAGTTCTTGCCGGGCCAGAAGTAGTAGCCCGTAGATGTGACGTCGCCCGTCTCGTATTCGTGGATATGCCATTTGCCGGTATTCTTGCGATAAGGCACTGGCAGGTTGTGGATATAGTCCGACTTGGCCGTACTCCACTCGCCCGGCTTATAGACATAGGCAAAGAGTCCGAAGCCGTTTGTACCGAACTTATCTACGAAGTTTTCGGTTGTAGTGACATTACCACGCGTAGCCTCCTCGCCGAAGAGCTCCTCGGCAGTGGGGTCCTCGCGGTCCTCGCAGGTGATGTGCAGGTACAGAGGCTGCTCGAGGTCCTCGTCGCCTTCCATCTCCAGAATCATAACCTGTGGCTCCTCCTCTGCGGCACGGGTAGCATCCTGCCACTCCGTATCGCTGGATGCGGTGAAATCAATCTGATGCTGGTTGTGAAGCGGCAAATCAGTCTTATCCTCTACGCACGAACAAAACATAGCACCCGATAACAGGGCCAATGCAGCTACAATATAGTTAAATTTCTTCATCTCTCTTTGTCTTATTTTTTTCTTCGTGGTCGGGAGGGGTTTCAATCCCGCCCGACCTATGGGGTTGGTTATAAATAACCTAAATGATTACATTATGGGCGGTCAATACTTCCCAATGGGATATCAGTGTTATCTGTGTCAACGATATCATCAATAGTAACAGTGAAATCGATAGGAGCAAGGATAGGAGTTCCGGGAGGAACTGGATTAGGATCCTCATCATCTGGTCCGGGAGTTCCGGGAGGCACGATACCTGCACCGGCACCGAAGATAAAGGTATAAGTGTACTTCTTACCCTCTTTCCATTCAGCAGAAATGGGGATAGCTACCCAATAAGCCTTATCCTTCTCAACCTGCTCGTTTGAAGAAGTGCCGTTGTAGCCGGGCCAGATCACAGTCTCCTCCTGCTCGATCAAAACCTTCATGCGGAAGTATGCCAACTGTTTCGTGTTGTCACCATCGTTCGCGTAGTCATAAGCAGCAACAGTCTGGGGAACAGTAATCATTGCACCATCTTCTGCCATAAAGTTAGCAACCAGGCAATCGCTAACGCCATCAAGAACGGCACCCTCGATGTTTGCCCAAGTGTAGCAACCGTGACCCTCACTCAAATCAGCAACATCCCAAGAGCCCATTACGCGGTCTGCGTAGTTAGCCTCGATAGCAGTGTCCTCTGAAGGAAGTGTGTAAACACCCTTCTGGCTTACACAAATCAAGTCGATAGTACCCGCAGGGATAGTAACCTTCAAATTCTTGTTTGTATTCTTAACCTGGAATACGATCTGTGACATAGCGTGACGGAAGTTCATAGGAACCTTTGTTGTTTGGCGAGCCTCATCAACATTTACAGCATATACCCAATCAGTAGGATTCCAATCCCCATAATTACCCGTGTAAATGTCATAAGAAACAGTCTTGTTAGCCATATTCACTGTGATAGGAGATGTAGCAACGTCATCCACTGTAGGATAGATACCATAGAAATCGCAAGTACCAACTGATGGCCAGAAGTAATAATCATCACCATAGAACCAACCTGACTTGGCCTTTGTTACAGCAATGTTAGTCATCAAAGCTGTCTCGGCAGCAGTAGCATCTGCCTTGTGGAAACCCCATACACGGAATCTGTCAAACTCTGTGATGTCATCAATGGTAGCAGCACGAGTTACTCGACCTGTTGTCGCAGCGAAACCAATCGCCTCACCCTTGTTAATCTCAACAGCCTCGTCCTTTGCACAAGAGACCATTGCCACAGCTGCAAGAGCTGCAATAAAAATCTTTCTCATAATAGTTTGGTTTTAATAAGTTATTGGTAAAAAATTGTTTTGTCTTGTTATTGCCAGGGTTGTACCGATATATCCTTATCGATTTTTACACCCGGAACCAATACCGGTTTTCCCGGCTCAATATTATCCTGTGGGGGTATCAGACCTCCGACACCCTCGTTGAATATGAAGGTGTAGATATATCGTTTTCCCTCGTGCCACTCCTTAATGAATGCGTGTCTTGTGGGCGTTGCTACCCAGTCTGTTCCGGCATCCACACCTCGCTGGCCCTCTTCAAGTCGGGGCCATATACAGGTCTCTCCGTCCATAATCTTTATCTTCAGGAGAAAGAGAGAACCGTTGTTCTGGTTTGTAGGATCATTCTCACTATCCCAAGGATTGATGGGCTGTGGCAAAATATTCACATAGCCATCCTCTACGATAGTCTTGTCGCCTATCGACACCTCTGTTGAGGCCATAACCTTCGGATAGCGAATTATAGTACCGTCGTTAGGAATTGCAATCCAGTTGTCGCTTGATGCGTTGATATCGGCATCATAGCTCACAAGACGGTCAAATTCGGTCCCTGCGAAATAATCTAAATTCCAGCTTCCTTCCAGAGATTGGTTATCTTTGGATGTCGATGATGATGGCAGGGTATAGCATCCTGCACCACGAAGGTTCACGATGCGGATATCCTCCACATAAATCTGCAAATTAGGTATGTTGTTTCTAAACTGGAATACAAGCTGCGATGTAGCGTGTCGGAAAGAGATTTGCACGGGGAGATTTCGTGTCGCCTCATCAAAGTTTGAGGCGTAGGTGATGTCATAGACACCCTTTACCAAATCATCACCGTCATTATCCAATGCGGCATAAGTGATATAAGCACCCTTGTCGTGGGTAAAGAAGAAATCCGATGCGAAATGTTCACCACCGCCATAGATAGCATCTCCGGCTGCAAAGAAGTTGATAAAACCCTTTCTTGGCCAATATGTAACGGGAGAGTAGCTCCATGCGGTCGCGGCATTAGCTTCGTCGCGAGAAACAACAACCTTATCCATCAAAAGTTCAGAGCCGTTGTGCAGGCCATAGAGCTGGAACGACTGCAAATTTCTGATATCGGTAGATACACGGGTGCTGTTCGCAACCGATGCCGTGAGGTTGATTACGTTGCTTTCGTCAGCACGCTTCAATACCTCGTCTGCACAGGATGTGAACACGAAAACTGCCAGTGTAACTATAAAAAATCTTTTCATCTTTATAAGGTTGTCTGTTTTTTCTTTTTTTTTGAGGGGTTATAGTTTAGGCACGAGGCCTAAACTATATCCTCAAAAGTTTTTTTAATGTTTATTATGTATTAGAGAACGTAATCGAAAGGATCAACGATATCGTACTCCTCAACCAATACCTCGAACTCGACAGGAACCAAGATATCCTCACCATCCTCTGGATCGTAACCACCACCGTCACCGAATACGAATGTAACGATGTAACGCTTGCCCTCCTCCATAGTGAAGGTATCGTTTGAGAACTTGAAAGGAACAGCAACCCAGTCAGTGCCAGCGTCAGCACCAGTCTGACCTGCCTCCAAACGAGGCCAGAGGCAAGTTTCCTCGTTCATATACTTAACCTTCAAGAGGAAACGAGCACCATTATTCTCGTTAGTGGGGTCATTCTCGCGATCCCAAGGAGTTACAGTGTGAGGAATAAGGTTCATGATACCATCCTCAAACATTTTCTCACCCTGCATTGTTGCCATAACATCAGCGTAAGGAATAACTACGCCATCGCCCGGAACCTCGATCCACTCCTCGCTTGTAGCGTTGATGTCAGCATCGAAAGTAACCTTCTCGATAGCAGAATCCTCAAAAGGAGCCTGCTCGAAATACCAACCACCACGAGCTGTAGCATCATCCTTTGCAGTTGTCTTTGCAGGAAGAGCATAAGAACCACCGTTGATAAGGTTCTCAATGCGGATATCCTCTACATATACCTTCAACTTCTCGTTAGTGTTCTTGAACTGGAACGCCATCTGTGACATCATGTGGCGGAAGAACAACTGTACGGGCTCTGTCTTCTTTGTCTGCTCCATAGCAACAGCATAAGTGTAGTCAGTATAAGCACGGTACAAGCCATCCTTGTTAGAATCGTACATCTGAAGCTTTGCAACACCACTCTTCTTGCCTGTATTGACGCTGGGCTCGTTGTTCTCCTTGTCAAGGCTGAAAGTTGCAATAGTGTGAGTACCCTGGTCAGGTGAGTTGTACAAGGGCATACCAAGTGCGTAGAAATCTACTGAGCCAGAGTTAGGCCAGTACTGTACGGGGTTATAAATCCAGCTTGTAGAACCATCTTCATTGTTCTGACGATTAACACGAACGAAGTTCATGAAATGGTCAGTGTCGTTGTGAATAGCCTGAACATAGAAAGATCTCAGGTTGTCAGTCGTAATAGTTGCACGAGTGCCGTTTACAGTAGAAGTTGTAAAGCCGATAGCATCGCCCATCTCGGGTGTGGGTACCACCTCCGTTCTGTCACATGACGCCATTGCAAAAGCTGCAAGTGCTACAATGAATAGTTTTTTCATTTTTTTTAAGAAGTTAATTTGTTAAGTAAATAAATTTATTGAGTAATAATAAATGTTCTGTTATAATGGCGTCGTTATCGTTCCACCATTAGTGTATGGAGTAACATCCAGGCTGAATGTCAAAGGCACTGTCGATGGCTCGCCAGTCTCAATATAGCCGACGCCCTTACCAAATGCAAAGCAGTAAGAGTAGCAATAACCCGGCTGCCAGTTGATAGTTACCGGTACATAGATGGGGTCATAACGGTCGTTGTCGCCTATGAGATAATATCGCTGAGCCATTGTGCCTCTCTGATACGATACGCGGCAATAGAGCACGAAGTAAGCACCCTTTTGCTCCGAAGCAGGACCATTTTCAGTAACCCACCCAGGAACCTGACAAGGCAACAGCGTCGCCATTCGTCCATCCTTCAAGAAGTTTCCCGTTGAGATATAGCCATAGCGATTCTCCTCGGTCATACCAACGACATACGGATTTTCTCCTGTGAAGACATCGAATGTCGCATAATCGTTTGCGTCGAAGCTCCACTCTCCATAGGTGTCGCTATCATCCGTGTCGGGAATCGTAGTCTTGTTGGGTAGTGTGAAGGTTCCCTTTGACTTGATGTTATGAATCTCAACAGCAGCATTGGGCTTGAACTCCAATGTGAAGTCGTGGTTCTCGTTCTTTACTCTGAGCTTCACCTGTGCCATCGCGTGGCGGAAGTGCATTCCCACAGCCGTAGACTGTCGCGACTGATCCTCGGAAACCGAGTAGATCAAGTCGGGCAGATACGAGTTGTAGTTCATCGATGTATCCTTACGCATGGCGGTAACAGTCACCTTTCGGTTTTCGCCAGTGGTGAAACCGTCGTGTTCAAGCTTCACAACATTCTGACCTGCGACACGATGATCTACATATTCGCCCGCCGTAACCTCGGTGGCAGTAGGGTTGATAGCGACAAAGTCAATCACACCCTCCTTGGGCCAATACTGCTTGGGAGAGTACTCCCATACGCCCTCGCCGGTCTTCTCTACCAAGACATCGTTCATCTTGACCGATGAAGATGCTCCGTTGATGTGGTAACCCCAGACGTGGAACTGCGGAACATTATTCGTAAAGGTCGGTTTCTGCTCGTCAGCACGTGTGATATTGCCGTTTGATGCGTTGAAATCGATAGCCTCGCCTCTATACTCCATAACGACATCGTCCTTTGAGCAAGCTACAAAGGCAAATGTTGTTAAAATTATGATTAAGGCTCTTTTCATTCTAATTTTTATCTAACTTTTCAGTTACGCTTTTTTTTAGTCGGATAGTCGTATTAATTCAACTTTGTTCCGTCGGGAACGCGAACATTCTCCTCGTCTGTTGTTTTGATGTTATCAACAGTAGCTGTGAAGTTGATAGCCCAGAGAAGGTCTGTGTCGTCGTCCAATACCAAAGTGTAGATGTAACGATAACCCTCTTTCCAATCTACATCAAGGTCAAACTCCATATCGTCATTGAAGAGTACGATGCCATTCTGCTTGATAACCGCAGGAACAACCACCTTAACAGTACCAGCCTGAGGAAGAACAATATTTTCGGTATCAAGATTATCTCCGTTGATGATTTTCACGCCGGTGATAAGCAGACCCATGTCACTTGCAGAACCTGCTACAGCTGAAGTATGCTGCTGCTTCAAGACATGATCAGCAGTAGCGGCATTCAAAGACCAAGAGCCGTGTGACGCTGCATCTTCGAAATCCTCTGATGTAGCCATTGTTGTAGGCAATGAGTAAGTACCGCTGTATTTTACACCCTTAATTGCAATGTAGTTACCAAAAGTAATCTCCAAGCCGAGTGTAGAGTTGTTTTTTACTGCAAACTCAACCTGCGAAATAGCGTGGCGGAAGTTCATTACAACATCGGTCTGCTGACGTACCTCGTCGATAGCTGTTGCATACAACATATCGGGCATAGTTGCAGGAAGAATGCAACCAGCTGCGGGCATGATGTAATCGCTGGGAGCACCAGTTGTAGCCAACTTACCGCCGAAGGTGAACTTGGGAGCTGTTGCTGTGATGTTGTTGGTCAGAGTGTGGCTGCCAACCTCGGTAGAAGCCAATGCGTAGAAATCAACTGATCCGGTTGCGGGCCAGAAATACTTATCGCCGTAGCTCCAAGAGCCATCAGCCTGCTTCGTAACAGCCAGATTGCTCATCATAGCCTTACCGGCGTGGTAGCCCCATACATTGAAGGTCGAGAGAGTTGCTGAAGTTATAGCCTCTGTACGAGTTGCGTTCTCTACTGAAGTATAGAAGTTGAGCTCATCTCGCTTGTACTCCTTTACCTCGTCAGTTGCACAAGAGGCAACCAGCACCGCTGCAACGGCAGCGAACAAAAATCTTTTCATAGTCTTTTTTGGTTTTTATTTATTGTTAATTTATTGCATTATAATCTGTTACATTGGAAGATCTATCTCCTCCTCCTTCCAGTCATCCACTGTCGGATCTCCAAACATACCGGGTCCTGGGGGTGCCTCTGGTACTTTTACGCCTCCGTCAATAACGATATGTACTCGGCGTTTGTTCTTCACTGCCAAATCCTTCTGATGTACCTGGTCTGTAACATCAATCCAGGCAATCTCCTCATCATTTTCAGGGCATACACAGTAACACGGTTGTGTTCCTGTCTCTGCATCCAGAGCTACCCACGCGATAAATACCATCTTGTGAGGATCAATATTCTCCTCGTGATGACCAAATGTGTAGAACTTACCGGTAACACGATTGTTCTCGCGATCCATAATTGCCTCAACGGGCAGTATAACCAACTCCTTGCGAAGCTCCTCGTTGCCCAACTGCAACTCGCCTGACATGCCCGACAAAGCGGCACTCATCTGCGAAGCGTCCTCTATGTTGATCACATTGTTCACCTCGTAGGTGTATGTGCAGGTCAGCTCAAGAGGGTAGAGTGTGATAACATGTTCTTTGGTTACGACCTCCATCTCTCGGTACTCATCCTCTTCGGGGTAGCAAGTGTACTTCACGCCATCTTCAAGACTTACCGTAATCTCAAATGCGTTGCAGCCCCACATCGGGTCGGGAGTGATAACAACTCGCTGCTCCTCGCTGTTCTCATCGGTTTTTACTCGTGACGCTGAGGGAGTCGATGTGCCATTTACACCCTCTGTAATACCACCTTCGCGGGTGTAGAAAGAGTGAGTGTCGAAATTCCTTGAACCCTTGATTCGGGTAGCTTCGTAGTCGTTGTTGTAGCAGATAGCCTTGTATGTGCCATCAACAAGCTCCACAACACCACCATCACGCTTCAAATCTCGATATATGTACTGACCGCCATCAGTGGGGTAGAACCATATACACATACCCTTGGGGTTGGCCTCCGGTGCATTCTTCCAGTCGAATACCACCTTAACCTTCGCTTTGTGGGGGTGGTGGATACACAAATCCTTATGCTCGCACGCAATCGCAAGTGCTACGCATGCATATATAAAAGGTATAATAAACTTCTTCATTACTTCTCCCCCCACTTTTTGTTATAGTTTCCACAACCAATCAACCAAATGAGCTGAATCTCTGCCTTGGTAGGTCCAAACCAGTGGCGATTCTTTGTAACCTGCCATACGTAGCAGTTGTCAATAGGAAGATACTCCTTATACTCGCCTCCGAGGTATCCGAAACCGACGGTAAAATCGAGGTTCAGACGACGGGCGATAGGCACCGAGTATCCGTAAGAGATACCTCCGCCGTAGCTCCAGCGGTCACCAAGATATCCGCGTGCACCCAGCTCAAAGTCGTAAGTCACGATCTGGCCATAGAGTCCGAGGTGATGACCTGTAAGAGGCTTCTCCTTTGAACGGCGACCGAACCACTTGCGTACCTCCAGATCGCCACCATATACACGCCAGTAGTTGTGACGCTTGTCGCTGTGCCACCATGCATACATCCAGTTGCCGGCGATTGACCAGCGACGACCAAGATAGAACTCAACACCGATATTGGGAACCAACACAGCATCGTAGAGCAGGTTGGTGCGAATATCCATATAGAAAGGCTTGCAGCTCTCCTCCTCGGCGGGCATCTCCTGCTTCTTGATTACCTGTGCGGGCATACCTACCTGTGTGGGGAAAACGAGTTTCTCTTCCAGAACGTTGCCGTGATGTATTCTCTCCATCTCCACGCAGATCTTTAATGCCGAGCTACGCAGAACGGGGAAGATATCCTTGAACATGGCACGCCATGATTCACCGCCGTGCAGCATCTTCAACTGACGTTTGCGACCATCGACGATAACACCATTTTTGTAGATCCATACCGGCGTGTTGCGGATAATGTTGAGAGCCTCTTCGCGGTGGGGGATGTCAGAATCCTTTACGAGGTTATACAAGCCGTCCCAATCCTCACCTATTGATGTTACGGTCAGAAGTGAGTCGGGTATAACCATATAGTTCTGCAAGTAACTCATAATCGCCTTTGCACGGTTGTCTGAAAGGCGACGGTTGAGCCCTGTGCTACCCTCGGGCGATACGCTTGACACAACGTTAATCTTTTTGACGATGTATCGACGCTCAACATAGATGCGGTTCATTCTCGCGATGAAGGCCTCCAGGTTTTGCTCGTTATTTCTAAAGTCGAGTTCCAGCTTGGAGTAACCCTGCTTGAAGAACACTCGCACCGAGTCCTCCTTCATTACATCTTCGTCACGATTCTGTGCGTTGGCATTGCTGCACAGCATAACCGCCATGAGCAGTGTCAAAACGCGTAAAATCGTATGGTTACACAAATTTTGCATATCTTTTCGTTCGTTTCTTTGTAACAAATTGATAATCAATTCAATACCCCCCCCCTATTCTTAGAATAGGCTTTATGAGGCAAATTTCGAGGCAAAATTACAGTTTTTAAGCCGGTTATTTTTAATTATGCAAACTGTTTTTACTATACAAAATGATTTTTTGTGTTAGTTAAATGATAGCCGAGTTATAAAAATGAAAAAATATTGTTATAGTGCTAACAGATAGGGGTCTGTATATGTGCATAAACGGTATATTTAACCACAAAATATGCACCCGTATAACCATTTTGTCATAGGTATTTATACTGATTAATGTGCGTTGTAGGGTATTGTGGGGGCGATTGTGTTAGTGGTATGTTTTATATTGTAATTACTGTTTTGATATGCATAATGTCTGTTTTGGCATAAAATGGTTATTTTTTACGATTTTTGTCTGATTTCATCATAAAACGCCGTTTTTTATCATTGAAATCGCAAAAACTTGTTGTCATTATTAAAAATATAAAATAATAGTTTGTAAGTTGGGGCTGTTAAAAGCAGGAGCTGCGGCTTGCTGTGGGGCAAAAGTCATTTTGTGTAATTTTGAAGCAAAATATATATTATCCGGCACGAATATTACCGGTGCTGCGGCTTGTGATTTGTGTAGTTTGGTATCGGATGTGATCTATTTGGTTTTTTTACAAAAAAAAGATTTTACATTATAATATTTTTATATATCTTTGCACCGCAGAAGTTTCAAAAGAGACGATGTTGGACCCATAGCTCAGTTGGTTAGAGCAGCGGACTCATAATCCGAAGGTCGTGGGATCATGCCCCTCTGGGTCCACAAAGAAAAAGCCTTTCACAAATGCGTGAAAGGCTTTTTTTGTTGTGTATGCTGGATTGTGGCTATCTCTTGAACAGATGTTTCAAGGCCTCATCTTCGTTGTCGGGAAGCTGTGAAATCTGCTGCGACGAGGAGCTGTCGTCATCAAGGTCGCCAATCATAGGTTGTGTCTCCTCCTGCATGAAAACCGACGACAGGCTCACCTTCTTCTTATCTTCCTTTACACCCGCCTTGATGAGCTTTCGTGCCGATGTTATCACACTCTGGCCGCTGTCGGCGGTTGATTTTTTGATCTCCTCAAAACAGTTTGTTGTCTTTCGCAGGCTCTCATCGACCTCTTTGAAGCGTTTTGCGAAAATCTGCATGCGGCCGACAATCTCCTCGGCGGCCTCCATAATCATCTGCTGGTTGGTTAGCTGGCGGCTCTGTGTCCACATGAGTTCAAGCACTCGCAGATTCATATACATCGTCTGCGGGCCCATAATCAGCACGCCCTTGTCGTAGGCATATCGCCATAGCGAGTTGTCGTTCAGCAGGGCCAGATTCATAGCACCCTCGTTGTGCATATACATAATCACGAAGTTCAATTTCGTGAAATCGGTGCTTAAATAACGGCTGTAATCCTTGCGTGCGAGGTTATCGACCTGACGTCTTACGGCGGCAATGTGTTCGCGGCAGTGGAGTGATTTCTCCTCCTGATTCTCCTCGCTGATGTAGCGTTCGTAGGCGGTGAAGTTGACCTTTGAGTCTATTATGACGTCGCGATTATTCGGAAAATGGAGTATGAAATCGGGTATCAAAGCTCTCTCCTCGTCATCCTTTATTCGCTTGCCGAAGCGGTCTTTCAGAGTCGCCTGTGTGGTGTATTGCTCGCCCTCTTTAAGTCCAAGGTCTTCAAGTAGTTGGCGTAGTTTCAGCTCGCCGAAGTTACCCTGAACTTTCACCTCGCCCGTCAAGGCTCGTGTGAGGCGTTCGGCGGTCTGTCCGAGGTCCTGGCTGTTCTTCATATTTGCCTGAATCGTAGCATCGAGGCGGGTGATGGTCTCCTGATGCTCTTTCTTTGAGCTGTCAAGGGCGTCACGCATCATTTTCAGGCTCAAATTCAGCGGATCGACAATCTTTTGTACCTGCTCGATGTTTCTCTCGCCCAGCTCCTCCTGACGTGCTTTCAGAACCTTTTCAGATGTGGTCTGTATCTGTTCCTTTATAAGGGCTAATTGATTGTCAGACTGCTCTTTGGACATATCTTTGAACTGCTCAACCAGCGTGGTTGCGTGCTCCTTCTGCTGTTGCAGCTGCTTCTCGTAAAACAAGGCTTGCCTCTCCTGCTCGGCCTTCGCCTCTTCTCTGGCCTTGTCCAGCTGCTCTTGCAGGCTCTTGGCTGTGGTGTGCTGCACATCGCGTTCCGAGGTTAATGAAGTCACCTCTCTTGTTAGTGACTCTATCTTATTGTCACGTTCGGAGATGCTCTGTTTCAGCTCGTTGTTTTGCGTTTGCAGGATGCTGACATCCTCTTTGTTGCCGCTTCTGCGACCGATTATGAAGGCCGCAATGACCGCTATAAGGCCGATACCGGCGGTTATTATGATTTGTAGTTCCATATCCATTTCTATATAAATGCTGATTAGTCCGTAAGGCGGGTTTTCCTGCGAACAAATGTAAAAAATATAATTGGATTTTCCAATGAAAAGTCATCATATCCTGCTATTGTTTTGGGTTGTTTCATGGCGGAATGATTGGTTGTTATTTGTTGGTAACTTTGCTGTCGGGTTGTTGATAACTCGACTCCGTTGTTGTTGAAAATGCTCTAAAAGGCTGTTTTATTGTGCTTAAAGGGTGGTTTTGATGTTCAAAAAAATGTTGATAATATTTGATATTTACTAAATAAAAACTTTGGCTGTTTGCAAGATACGATTTATCTTTGTGTTGCCTTATGGAAATAGTATGCCATTGAGGCGAGAGTATAGCAAAAAAGGGAAATATACACACAACAATTTTTTATTTTATTCACTAAATCAAACATTTATGAAGAAACTTTTACTTCTGATGATTGGTCTGATGCTGGGCTTCTCTGCTTCGGCACAGACTATCGTTACGGGTACAGTTCTGGATGAGACCGATCAGCCGCTGATTGGTGCCACAGTGATTGTTGCCGGAACGACACAGGGAACAAGCTCTGACTTGAATGGTACTTTCCGCCTTACAGTTAAGGAGGGTAGCAAGGTTGAGATTAGCTTCCTGAATTACAAGACAGTATCTTTCGACGTGAAGCCTGGTGCACGCCAGAGTCTGGGCGTTATCCGTATGGAGCCCGATGCTATCACAATGGAGGATATTGTGGTGTCACAGTCAGTTGCCGTACAGCGTAAGACTCCGGTGGCTGTATCTGTTGTATCTGCACAGGATATCGATTTCAAGCTCGGCGGACAGGAGTTCCCCGAGGTGTTGAAGTCAACTCCTGGTGTATATGTAACCAAGGATGGTGGTGGTTATGGTGACTCTAAAATCAACATGCGTGGTTTTAAGTCTGCCAACGTAGCCGTTATGATTAATGGTGTCCCCGTGAACGATATGGAGTGGGGTGGCGTTTATTGGTCAAACTGGGCAGGTCTTTCTGACGTTACCCGTTCTATGCAGACACAGCGTGGTATGGGTGCATCGAAGGTGTCGGCTCCCTCTGTCGGTGGTACTATCAACATCGTAACCAACTCAATCGATGCCAAGAAGGGTGGTACCTTCTCTTATGGTATCGGTAACGATGGTGCCAACACTGTCTCAATGAGCCTTTCAACAGGTCTTACAAAGAGTGGCTGGGCTATGAGTGTCCTCTTCGCAAAGCGTTGGGGTGATGGTTACATTCAGGGTACAGGCTATGAGGCATACAACTGGTTTGTAAATGTATCAAAGCGTATCAACGATCGTCATCAGCTCTCATTGACAGCATTCGGTTCACCACAGAAGCACAATCAGCGTAAGCCTCTTTACGCAGGTCTCTCTATTAAGGAGTGGGATAAGGTTGCCAAGTGGATGGGCGAGGACGATAAGTATCGTTACAATGCCGTTTACGGTTTCGACAACAATGGCAAGGAGCGTACATCAATGGAGAACGGCTACCACAAGCCACAGATTTCATTGAACCACCAGTGGCAGATTAACTATAAGTCAGCTCTTTCTACTGCACTTTATATGTCAATCGGTCGTGGTTACGGTTACTCTGGTCAGGGTCGTACATCGGCTTACCGTTCTATGTGGAATGGTTCTAACAATGGCGTTCTGCGTTATGACTTCCGTAAGGCAGACGGTACCTTCGACTATGGTGCAATTCAGGATATGAATGCTGAGAGCACAACAGGTTCTAATATGGTAATGTCAAAGAGTGTGAATAACCACATGTGGTATGGTTTGCTCTCAACCTACACCAACGAGATTACTCCTTCATTGGAGCTCTCTGCCGGTGTCGATGTTCGCTACTATGTTGGTGAGCATACCAACGAGATTATCGACCTCTATGGCGGTGATTACTTCATTGACGATGGTGACCGTAAGAACGTGAAGGCTATCAACAACGCTGCGGCTGCTAATCCTAACTGGCAGTATGAGAAGCTGGGTGTCGGCGATATCGTATATCGCGACTATGACGGCCATACTCATCAGGAGGGTGTGTTCGCACAGTTGGAGTGGACAAAGAAGAAGTTCAACGCTTTCGTATCAGGTTCATTGTCAAATACCGGTTACTGGCGTGTTGACCGCTTCTACTACGATGAGGCTCATCAGAGATCTGAGACAATCAACTTCCTCGGCTTCACTGCAAAGGGTGGTATTAACTGGAACTTTACGAAGAAGTCTAACGTTTTCCTTAACGTAGGTTACATCTCTCGTGCTCCCTTCTTCTCTGGCGGTGCATTCTTGCAGTCAACAACAAGCCATATGACCAACCCCGATGCTGTTAATGAGAAGGTATTCTCTGTTGAGGCTGGTTACGGTTTGCGTGGCGAGAAGCTCTCTTTGAACCTCAATGCTTACTATACTATGTGGATGGATAAGGCTGATGTTCGTTCAAAGTTGATGGCAGACGGCGACTATGCTCGTGTAAACCTCACAGGTATTGATGCTCGCCACATGGGTATCGAGCTCGACCTTCGCTATCGTCCTGCACGTTGGGTAAATATTACAGGTATGTTCTCTTTGGGTGATTGGATCTGGAGCAGCAATGCCAAGGGTTACTACTACAACTCACAGGGTCAGCCTATGACCTCGAAGCTTGATGGTACTGTTGCTTCTGGTATCATGGCAGAGGATCACGCTTGGATCGAGCTTCAGCAGAAGGGTATCCACGTAGCAGGTTCTGCACAGACAACTGCTGCTATCGGTGCCGACTTCTATCCTATGAAGGGTCTGCGTGTAAGTGCCGACTGGAACCTCTATGCACGCAACTATGCTGACTTCTATCTTGGCTCAACAGCTATCGTGAATACTGCAGCTACGGTTAATGATCCCTGGCGTATCCCTATGGGTCACCAGCTCGACCTCTCTGCAAGCTACTCATTCAAGATTGGTAACGTTGATGCTACCATCTATGGTAATGTGAACAACGTATTCGACTACCAGCACATCATGGATGCACAGTGTGCAACCGATGCCAAGGGTTGGGAGGATTGCTACGCTGTAATGTATTCATTCGGCCGCACCTATACAGTTAGATTAAAACTTCGCTTCTAAACACTTCGGACAATATGAATAAGAGATTTTTAACACAGATATTATCGCTTGTTGCCCTCGCCATCTTCGGCTGGGGTTGTGAGACTGGTCACTTCAACGAGCATATGATTGACGGCTATGAGCAGGAGACCGAGGTGACTGATGTTCAGACCGTGAATTACACTCTTGCGGATGGTGACTACTCTACCATCTCAAAGAACTCTACCAATGCATCTATCGCCGAGCAGGCAGGTGAGGAGGCTGTTGCAGCTCTCTCTGCTATCGGCAAGAACAAGTATTTCGGCTCTGCTGACGAGGCTGCGGCTTATATCCCCGCATACCTTGCAGCTACCTATCCTACCCTCGACAACGGCTCTGTGGCTATGATTACCTACACTACAGCTGTTGATATGCCCGAGGATTTGAAGAAGATGAATGCCGCTACAGAGTACACTCTTACCGAGGATGATTATAAGACCATCTGGGAGAGTGAGGAGGATTATGTAAAGGCTGTTACTCCCGCTACTGCATCAAAGCTGGCGAAGGTTATCCCCGCCGAGGATATTCGCGAGGGTGAGTATGTAGCCGTTACTTACAACTACTCTGCCGAGGAGTCCAAGACCGAGGAGGAGCCCGAGACTCCTGCTGATCCCGAAGTTCCCGCTGAGAAGTACACCTCTGTATTGGGTAGTGCCGTGTTGAACGATGTTGTTGAGGTTAAGGGTTACATCTCTGCTACCTCTACACAGGGTCCTATCCTTACCGATAAGACTGGTTCAGTGTTGCTCTATAAGACAACCGGTTTCGAGATTGGTGACGAGGTTACCGTATCAGGTACTATCTCATCATATAACAAGGGCTTCCAGATTGGTACAGCAGGCCTTACTATCGAGAAGACCGGTACTACCGAGGTTACGTATCCACAGCCTATCGAGCTTGATGGCCCCAAGATGGAGGAGCTTTTGACAACTCGCACCGAGGACGGCTATGCACAGTTCGTTAAGTTCACAGGTACTGCTTCTGCTTCAAAGTATATCAATATCGCTATGGAGGGTACCGAGGTTGCTCAGGGTAGCATCTATGGTGCTTCTGACGATGTGAAGGCTCTCTTTACCGATGGCGAGGAGTGCACCGTTTATGGTTACTTCGTGTCAATTTCAAGCGGTAAGTTTATCAATGTGGTTGTAGTTAGCGTTGATGAGGCTCCCGCTATCGATGCAGGTGAGGCTGCCAACAACTACACATCAGTATTGGGCAGTGCAAAGTTGAACGACGCTGTTGAGGTTAAGGGTTATATCTCTGCTCTCTCATTCCAGGGTCCTATCCTTACTGACAACACAGGTTCAGTATTGCTTTATAAGACTACGGGCTATGAGTTGGGTGACGAGCTTACCGTTTCTGGTACTATTTCATCATTCAACTGCGGCTTCCAGATTGGCACAGCAGGTATCTCTATCGAGAAGACCGGCAACAAGGGCACTGTAACTTATCCTACTCCTATGGATCTTACAGGTGCTAAGTTGGATGAGCTTTTGACTACCCGTGTTAATGATGAGTATGCTTACTACGCAAAGATGACAGGTACACTCTCTATCAGCGGCACCTACTACAACTTCAATGTTGATGGTGCTACAACCGCTGTTGGTAGCTTGTATGGTGTAACCGACGAGATTAAGGCACAGCTTACTCATGAGATGTATTGCACTCTCTATGGTTACTTCATCTCTATCTCGAAGTCTGGTGGTAATCCCAAGTATGTGAATATGATTGTAACAAAGGTAGAGCCCATTACAAAGGGTGCTGCTACTCGTGCTATCGGCAAGGTTGAGAGTGTTAAGAAGTACGCTTACTACAAGTGGAACGGCTCTGCATTCGAGGCTGCTGATGTTGTTGCTGTTCAGCCTGCTGACTATACAGCAATGGGTCAGAATTATGGTAGCTTCACTAACCCCGCACAGGATGACTACTTGCCTTTGTTCCTGGCACAGGCATATCCTTATGCTCTTGCAGATGATGTCAAGAATGTAGCTTACCGTTGCTATGCAAACAGTGCAACCACATGGAAGGTTGATGAGTATGTATTCGATGGTAACGAGTGGGTTAAGACAATCTACTTCGAGGCAAAGACCGACCAGTTCCGCAAGAACGAGGGTGTATGGGCTGTTGACCGTACTTTGGAGTTGGATTTCACCAACACTTCAAGTGCCGAGACCAAGGCTTTCTACCAGTATTGTGTAAACTGGGTATATGATAACAAGGATGTTGCTATGGGTGCTCCCGCACGCGACGGTGCAGGTGAGGTTATCTCTACTGCTATCGTTACTATCGATGGTGCGAAGCCTGCTGGCAACTACTGGGTATCAAACTACGGTAACAACGAGTTCTATACAGGTGCTTCTGCATACTATGGCAATATGGACTGGCGTCCTTCTGCAGTGAAGGGTGGCTTTGCTGCTGCCGGTATGGGCGACTTGTCAGACGACGAGATCGTGGCGAAGTTGAAGGAGCATACAGCCGAGGTATTTGCCGAGGTATTGCACTATGTATATCCTACAATGACTCCCGAGCAGTATAAGAAGGTTGTTGTTAAGGTGTACGCTTATGGTCCTAACGCAAACTATGCGTTCTCATTTGAGGTAACAGGTGAGGGTACATTCGCTTACATCGCGGATTCAATTACCGAGTTGTAATACGCATATAATATTAATGTGTGGCGGCTGCTTTTCGGAGCAGCCGCTTTTTTTGTGCTGTATGGTTGTGATGTTGGTTGATGGTGGGCACGGTTGCAAACCTCCCCATTGTTGAATCTTTTAATGGTGTTAAGATTAGTCAATATAAAGTTA
This sequence comes from Alistipes sp., assembly GCA_017383445.1. GTDB lineage: Bacteria > Bacteroidota > Bacteroidia > Bacteroidales > Rikenellaceae > Alistipes. The sequence continues at coordinate 4,117 of JAFNXQ010000004.1, read as the reverse complement.
GCTTTGGATTGGATTGCTCTTGTTCGGTCAAGTGCTATATTTTCGGGATTCTCACGACGTTGCTCAGAGTGACGACGAAAATATAGCCTATGCACTCGCCTGCTCGCAATTTTAACCTGATATATTTCGTCACTCCGAGGAGGGCTTTGTCCGACGTGGGAGTCTTATTGTCGGAAACTAAGAAGTAACGAGTCCAGATGTATGTAGGTCTGTTCAGCAACACTAAAATAACGCCAAATAAAAAAGGCGGCTGTGATTCACAACCGCCTTTCAAGCTATTTTTTAGTCTGGAGTTTAGAAGATATAAATATTCACGCCGAATTGAGCAATGTGAGCATACTGCTTGAAGCTGACGCCCGACTCAATAATATCGTAAGCACCTTGCAGGCTGATTTCGGGACGACGCATATTCATCTGATAGCCCATCTGCAACTCCATACGCAACACCTGTCCAACCAGCAGACGCAAGCCCACGCCGGTACCTGCCAGCATTCCGATAGGCTTTGAGCCATCCTCAAAGTAGAACTGCGGGCCTACCTGTGCATAGTTATACAGACGGCAGGGATGCTTCGGAGTTGTGGTGCCATAAAAGACCTTCATGACGCCCGACAGAGGTATCGCCTGTCCATTGCCCTGAAACAGATATCCCGCTTCAAGACCGGCTGTAAAGTGGTTGCCGAACTTATAGTTGGCACCCAGATGGACGCTGCCACCCATCAGGTCAATCTTCTGGTCATAGCCGACCTTATAGTTATGGTCGTTGAAGTTGATGCTGTTCTGCATGCCAAGAGCAAAGTTCACAGCACCACCAAAATAGACTTCAAACGGACGCTCGGCCTTGAACATTGCATACTCGCGTACCTCCTTCTTTTTCTTGTATTTCGGCACGAAAGCTTGCTGGGCATTTGCTGTCGTAATGCCCATTGCAATAAGCACCAAAAGCATTAATATCTTCTTCATCTGTACTCCGGTTTTGTAAAAAACTAAATCAACAGTCTAACGGCGTGAGACCCTCTTTTATTTTATGCCACGCACATTCTTTTCCCACGACCAGGCTGCACGCAGTGTGTCATCCAGCGAACGTTCTGCCTTCCAGCCCAGCTCCTCGTTTGCCAGCGATGTGTCGGCCCAGATAGCCACCACATCACCCGGACGGCGAGGTGCAATCTTATAGTTGAGCTTCAGCTCATTAACCTTCTCAAAGCTGTTCACAAGCTCCAATACCGATACGCCATTGCCTGTACCGATGTTGAAAATCTCATACTTCGTCTTGTTCTTATCCTCAATCATACGGGTAATGGCAACAACGTGAGCCTTTGCCAGATCCACCACGTCGATATAGTCACGCAGGCAAGAGCCGTCGGGAGTGTCGTAGTCGTCACCGAAGACACTCAAACACTCGCGGATGCCGGCAGCAGTCTGTGTGATGAAAGGCACGAGGTTCTGCGGCACGCCACGGGGAAGCTCACCGATAAGAGCCGACGGGTGTGCTCCGATGGGGTTGAAATAACGCAACGAGATACCCTTCAAACCATCGTAGGCATTTACCGTATCACGCAGGATATCCTCACACATCTGCTTTGTGTTGCCATAAGCCGAAGTAGCGGGCTTGCGGGGTGTCTGCTCTGTTACGGGAAGCTGGTCTGCCTCGCCATAAACAGTTGCTGATGAAGAGAATACAATATTGGGGCGACCAAACTCTCGCATCAAATCCAGCACGTTCATAAACGATACCAGATTGTTGCGATAGTACTTCATAGGGTCGGCAACCGACTCACCCACCGCCTTGAAGGCTGCGAAGTGAATAACCGAGTTGAAGTTATACTGCTCGAAGACCTTGCGGAAAGCCTCCTTGTCGCAGCAATCAACATTCACGAAGGGAACATCTACGCCTGTAATCTTGCGTACACCCTCTACGCCACTCATATCCGAGTTTGACAAATTGTCGGCAACGACAACGTCGTAGCCAGCGTTGATAAGTTCAACGGCGGTATGCGAACCGATATAACCGGCACCACCCGACACCAATACCATCTCTTTCATCTTTGTATAGTCGTTTTTAGTTTAACTTTCTTTGGGCAAAGATAATACAACGCACGCCGAGAACAAAATTTATTTCTGCAAATAATTCATCATCGCACCCCTGATGTCACATATAGGTATTTATACTCATTGCCGTTTAAGGATATTTTAAGACCTTTGTACATTATTACAAATCAACAAACGTCTTATTATGAAGAAATTTCTACTTATTGCAATGCTCTTTGGAGTGATGTCGGCAAAGGCACAGACCTCTATCGAGCAGGAGCAGGCAGCACAGATTGCACAACTTCAGGAGGAGGTTGCAGACCTCAAAAAGCGTGGTACGGCGTGGGATAAAATCACCAAGGCGTTGCCCAAGGTTTCGGGTTATACACAGGTCCGTTATGACTATAAGGATGGCGATGGCGGCTCTTCAACATTCCAGTTGCGTCGTGTGCGTCTGAGCCTTGATGGTAACATCTCTCCAACGCTGGATTATAAGTTGCAGCTCGAATTGACATCACCCAAGATTGTCGATGCCTACTTCTCATACAAACCGTTGGCAGGCTTGAAGGTGCGTGTCGGACAATACAAGGTGCCATTCTCTATCGAAAATACCGACTACGGCCCGACAAAGCTCGAACTTATCGACTATTCTCTGGCAATCTCTTACCTTGTAGGCAACAGCGAGGCCGCAGACAAGAAGGATGGTGCCAATGGTCGCGACATAGGTATCAAACTCTATGGTGACCTCTTTGATAAGGTGTTGAGTTATGATTTGGGCGTCTTCAATGGTGCCGGCATCAACTGCAAGGATAACAACAAGTCGAAGGATGTTGTTGGACGCATTATGGTTCGCCCCGTAGATGGACTCGTAATCTCGGGTTCTTACCTGTGGAGTGAGGGTGGCAAGAACTATATTACCCGTAATCGCTGGGCTGCGGGTGTGTGCTACGATAAGGGTGCTGTGATGGCTCGTTCGGAGTGGATTGGCGGAAATACCGACAATGTGAAGTCTGATGGTTTTTATGCAACAGCCGGCTATCGTTTCTGCAAGAATTTTATGGTTATTGCCCGCTATGAGCAGTTCTGCTTCGATGATGATAACCGTGACGCTATGACGCAGGAGAATTACACGGCAGGTCTTGCATGGCAGCCCGTTAAGCACTTCAAGTTGCAGCTGAACTATGTCTATGAGGACTACATTCAGGGCAAGGGTCACAACAACGTGTTGCAGGTGCAGGCTGCTGCAATGTTCTAAGGTTTAGATTCAATAATATTGAGGCTGTTGCGTGAAGCGGCAGCCTTTTTCGTTTCACACGAGGCTTACTTGCTGATGCTGACACAATTGGGAGGAGAAATATTTTGTTATTTGAATTAAAAGTCATATCTTTGTCGCCGATTCAGGCATAATGGGGCTTGGCTTTTAGTGTTACGGGCCGAGTTGAGTAATGCCGCAGGTTATAACAATTAAAAATTTATTACAATGAAAACACTTGAAATTAAAGCTGTTAAGCGTGACGGTTTTGGCAAGAAGGCTGCCAAGGCTTATCGTCGTGAGGGTCTTGTTCCCTGTATTTTGTATGGTGGTGGTGAGGAGGTTGCTTTCACCGTTGATACAAAGGCTGTAAAGCCCTTGATTTACTCTCCCAACTCTTACATCGTTGAGATCGAGATTGATGGTAAGGTAGAGAAGGCCGTTATGCGTGAGGTACAGTTCCACCCTGTTCGTGAGCAGATTCTCCACATCGACTTCTACCGTGTTCAGGAGGGTAAGCCCGTTGCTATCGCTATTCCCGTACGCCTTACAGGTAACGCCGAGGGTGTTAAGGTCGGTGGTAAGTTGGCTTTGTCAGCTCGTAAGTTGGTTGTTAAGGCTATGGCTGATAAGTTGCCCGATGAGATCGTTGTTGACGTAACTCCTTTGAAGGTTGGTCAGACTATCTTCGTAGGCGATTTGCAGTTCGAGGACTTGACTTTCGTAACTCCTGCTACTACTGCTGTATGTGCTGTTCGTGTAACACGTGCATCACGTGCTGCTGCAAACTAATAAATTGTAGCGGATGAAATACCTCGTTGTAGGATTGGGTAACAT
>JAFNXQ010000066.1 GCA_017383445.1 Alistipes sp. | reverse complement strand
GTCAAAACCCTGTACCGAGCGTGCCGAGCCTGTCACAAATCCATTGCTCATCGTAAGCACCACAGTAGGACGATAATAGGTCTCGATCAGGCGCGATGCCACAATACCGACAATACCCTTCATCCACTTAGGATTATAGATCACCGTACTCTTGCGATTCTTCAGTTCAGGGTTAGACTCTATGTAGTCATAAGCCTCCTGCGTCACGCTGCGATCTATATTCTTACGATCCTGATTATAGGAGTCAATCACATCACAGAACTCTCGCGCCTGCTTCTCGTTACCCTCAACCAGAAGCTCCACAGCGGCAAAACCACCACTCGGCGCAGCATTCTCATCATTCTCATCCATACGCATACGCCCTGCAGCATTGATGCGTGGACCAATCTTAAACACAATGTCATCGATAGTGATATTCTGGCGATCCAAGCCACAAATCTTGATTATCGACAACAAGCCCGATGATGGCTCACGGTTCAATCGCTCCAAACCATAATAGGCCAAGATACGATTCTCGCCCGTAAGCGGAACAATATCGGACGCAATACTTACTACGAGCAGATCCAACAGATGCTCAATCTCCCTGAATGGGATACCATGCTTCTGTGCATAGGCCTGCACGAGCTTAAATCCTACGCCACAACCCGACAACTCATTGAATGGATAGTTGCAGTCGTTGCGCTTAGGATCGAGGACCGCTACAGCCGATGGAATCTCATCAGCTGGAAGATGGTGATCGCAGATAATGAAATCTACGCCCTTCTCCTTCGCATAAACTACCTTTTCTACGGCTTTAATACCACAATCCAGAGCAATAGCCAACGTCACACCCTTACGTGCGGCGAAGTCAATGCCCTTGACCGATATGCCGTAACCGTCATTATAACGGTCGGGAATGTAGAAAACCAAATTCTTGTGACCTATCTGTCGCAAAAATTTGTAAACCAGCGCCACGGCGGTTGTGCCGTCGACATCATAGTCGCCATAGACCATAATCTTCTCGTTATTGGCTACAGCACGCTCGATGCGCTCAACGGCCTTCTCCATATCCTTCATAAGGAACGGATCGTGAAGGTCGCCGAGCTGTGGGTTAAAGAACCTATTGGCCTTTTCTACGGTGTCTATGCCTCTCTGAACAAGTAGGTTCGTGAGAACAGCGGGCATTCTGAGGTGGGTGGCCAATCTCTCCACCGCCTCTGCCTCGCCATGGGGTCTCACTACCCATCGCTTCTCTATAGGCATAACTTACAATTTTATTATTTATATATTTTAACATTTAATTTTTCGCTTAACTTGTTCACGAGCTGCTCTTTAACCAGCTCAAAATCTACGGCGTGGCCAAGCTCCTTCTCGATGCTCGTTACGCCCTTATCTATGAAACCACAAGGGTTGATGTGCTGAAAATAGCGTAAATCGGTCGCTACATTCAGTGCAAAACCGTGCATCGTCACAAAACGCGATGAACGGACTCCGATGGCACATATCTTGCGTGCCGCAGCACCATCGCCATCAATCCACACACCCGAAGCACCTGCTATGCGTCCCGCCTTGATGCCCCAATCGGCAACCAGCTCGATGACACTCTGCTCCAGGATGTCGATATATTCACGCAGACCGATGCCTAACTTATCCAGATCCAAAATCGGATAGCCTACAATCTGCCCGGGGCCGTGATAGGTTACATCTCCGCCCCTCTCAATATGGTAAAACTCGGCTCCTATCGAGCGGAGATATGCCTCACTGACGAGCATATTGCTCTGCTTGCCACTCTTGCCGAGTGTATATACGGGATTATGCTCCACAAAGAGTATCCAGCCGGCCATATCGGGAGTAATCTCCTCATCCACAGTACCGGCCTTTACGGCAAGCATACGGTCGAACAGCGAACGCTGCTTTTCCCAACATTCGCCATACGCCATACGGCCCAAATCTCTGTACTCTGCCTCCTTCATACTCTTTGCCAAAGCTATCCAGCCACACTCTAAATCGTAGTGGCTGCCTGTCAGGAGGGCTTTGCTCGCTACTCTGCCCTCTTCTGCTTTATACTATCGAGTGCTGCATCAGCCAAATATGACGAACGCACCATAGGTGCACTCGCACAATAGCTGAAACCCATTTCAAGAGCCTGGAGTCGGTACCATTCAAACTTTTCGGGAGTGATATACGCCGCAACGGGATAGTGCTCCAACGAAGGCCGCAGGTACTGACCAAGCGTCACAATCTCGACACCCACCTCACGCAGGTCTCGAAGGGTTTGCAATACTTCATCATCGCTCTCGCCAAGTCCGACCATCAGTCCACTCTTCGAGATCATACCACTCTGGGAGATTATCTCCAACGTACGCAGGCTGGTGCGATACTTCGCACGAGAACGTACCAGCGGAGTGAGTCGCTCGACGGTTTCGATGTTGTGCCCGATGATATCGGGCTTGGATGCTGCCACAATCTCAATAAGGTCGGCTCTCGCATCCAAATCGGGAATAAGGAGCTCAATTGTTGCGTCGGGATTCTCGCGTCTTATTGCCTCGGTAACCTCGGCCCAATGTCGGGCACCGCCGTCCGGCAAATCATCGCGAGTAACAGATGTTACGACAACGTGTCGAAGTCCCATAAGCCTAACACTCTCGGCCACTTTTTGTGGCTCCGAAGGCTCTGGTGCAAGGGGTATGCCTGTCTTTGTCGCGCAGAACTTACACCCGCGCGTGCAAACATCGCCAAGAATCATAAATGTTGCCGTACGACGACGCCAACACTCAGCCTTGTTGGGGCAGAGTCCGCTACTGCAAATGGTATGCAACGAATGCTCTTTCACGATGCGTTCCACCTCTGCGGAGCCCTCGTTACTTTGCAAGCGAATCTTCAACCATTCCGGCTTTTTCAGCACATTTACCTTGTCATAAAACTTCGGCATTTTAAGTTCATTATTTTCCAATTGATGCAAAGATACGAAAAAAAACAAAAACCTTATCATTTTTATCGTAAAATCGGCACTCTATCATAAAATTTTTTATTACTTTTGCTCTGCGTATGCCGAAAACGGCCTTTAACAGCAGATTGAAAACTATTTTTACGATGAAAAATACACTGAAATTTTACAAAGATTTTCCGAAGGAAGGCATTATGTTTGTGGATATTATCCCCTTCTTGCAGGATAAAAAGATTTTTGCTCAACTCACCGACGAACTGGGTAAGATTGTAACAGCTCCCAACATCGCAGCTCCCGAGGCTCGCGGATTCCTTTTTACGGCTCCGCTGCTCATCTCAAAGCCCGAGGTGGAGAACATCATCCCCATCCGCAAGAGCGGTAAGCTGCCTTTCGCAGAGGGTGATTTGCAGGAGATTTCGATTATGAAGGAGTATGGTGCCGACCATCTCTACTACCGTTTGAGTGACATCGCTGCGGGCAAGGCTGAGGATGGCAAAATACACATCTCTATCATCGATGACGTGCTGGCCACAGGCGGCACAGCCGAGGGCATTGCAGAGTCGTTGCAGGGTCGCAAGATTATGAAGGATGGCGTTGAGTGCGAGGTTGTTATCAACGAGTTTATCTTCCTTGTAACACTTGACGAGCTGAATGGTGCAGAACGTCTGGAGAAGATTGCTCCGGTAAAGTCGCTGATTCACTTGTAGTGTCAAAATCTGAATGATTTAGCTCCACCCGCAAGGTGGAGTTTTTTTTGTTTTTGGAGTTATTTTGATACACGAATAGATTTTTCCGGCAAAAAATTTGCGGGGGGGGGAATTTTCATATATTTGCAACTGATATTGAAGCAATAAAACTAACTCAAACCAAAAAAATATGAAAAGACAAATCATCACTATCCTTGTCGCTGTGTTTTTCGCCTCGACAAGCGTTGCCCAGAACATTGATGTTCGCCGCATAGAGGGCGAGATTGCCTTTGGTCTGGCAAGCGGAATCTCGGCATTGGAGATGGACGACTGCGACTGGGGCCCACGACTCACAGGCGAGTTGCGATACAACATCAAGAGCCTGCCCATTGATGTCGGCCTGCAAATCTCGGCATCAAACTTCTACCGCAGCGTGGATGAAATCCAGAATGACCGTCTGAAATTCAACTCTTGCAGCCTTATGGCGGTGGCTGACTACAACTTCCGTCGCGGTACGAACTTCTCGTTCTTCGCAGGTGCGGGTCTGGGATATGCCTATGGCGGCACAACCGAGCCACAATGGGATGCCGGCCATAATTGGGGCGGCTACGCTACGGGCGAAGAGGCTAACCGCATAGGCTTTGCTCCGCGTGTGGGTATCGAGCTGTGGAATCATCTGCGACTGACAGCCACCTACACCATCTTTGAGAAGTACAACAACAATCTCGCTATCAGCCTCGGCGTGGTATTCGGCGGCGGCAGAAAGAAGTAATACTTTTCACATCGACACAATGTAGGGTTTTGTCCGCCGGGCAAGGCCCTCTGTTTTTTTTGCTATTTTCTCCCAAAGGTTTGTGTTTTAGGAGGTTTTGTGCTATATTTGCAGTGGTTTATCGGGTGACTCTGATTTATCAGGTGGAATCCGTCTTCAAAAAAACTCTCGTGGTGGGGCATGTAGAGCCCGGAAATCCACGAGAGTTTTTTTTGTTTCAGGGAAGTTAGGGAATTTAAGGAATTCAGAGATGTCGCAACAAAATCACTAAACTCCCTAATTTCACTAAGTTCCCTAAACTCCCTAAATTTTAACCCGACACAAAGTCGGCTTTTAATTGCTCCCGCTCGGCATAGAAAATGAATTTTCTCTGCCCTCGCTTACTCGCAATTTTGAATTTTAAATTTTGAATTGTATATTTGCACGATTATACCGCTTACCTTTGGTAAGCAGAGCCAGCAAACGACTTAAAAAACGAAAACAAAATAACACAAACTACTCTACTATGAAGTTCAACGAGTACAAAGGCCTCGACCTGGCGAAAATAGCCGATGAGGTATTGAAAAAATGGGACACCGACGACACCTTCCACAAGAGCATCTCGACTCGCGAAGGCCACCCCACTTTCGTATTCTATGAGGGTCCTCCCTCTGCCAACGGTATGCCGGGCATACACCACGTTATGGCACGAACTATCAAGGATGTCATCTGCCGCTACAAGACACAGCAGGGCTTCCTCGTTCATCGCAAGGCCGGCTGGGATACACACGGCCTGCCCGTAGAGTTGGGTGTGGAGAAGAAGCTCGGCATCACAAAGGAGGATATCGGCAAGACTATCTCTATCGAGGAGTACAACCGCACCTGCCGTGAGGCCGTGATGGAGTTCACCGACGTATGGGAGAACCTCACAAAGCAGATGGGTTACTGGGTGAATATGGACGACCCATACATCACCTATGACAACAAATATATCGAAACACTGTGGTGGCTCTTGAAGCAGCTCTACGACAAGGGTCTGCTCTACAAGGGTTACACCATTCAGCCCTACTCGCCCGCAGCAGGTACGGGTCTTTCGACTCACGAGCTGAACCAGCCGGGTTGCTACCGCGACGTGAAGGATACGACTATGGTGGCACAGTTCCGCATCCTGGAGCCAAAGGCCGAGATGGAGGGTTGGGGAACACCCGTATTCCTCGCCTGGACCACAACACCCTGGACACTGCCTTCAAACACCGCACTCTGCGTAGGCCCGAAGATTAACTATGTGGCTGTCCGCACATACAACGGTTACACAGGCGAGAAGATTACCGCCGTACTGGCTGAGCCATTGCTCTACACCCACTTCAACAAGAAGGCCGAGGGTATCGCTTTGGAGGATTACAAGGCGGGCGACAAGCTCATTCCTTTTGAGGTTGTGGGTCGCTGGGCAGGCCCCGAATTGGTGGGTATGCACTACGAGCAGCTTATCCCGTGGGTGAAGCCTGTGGAGGTGGATGCCGACGGCAACTGGAAAAATGCCGAGGATAAGGCGTTCCGCGTGATTCCGGGCGACTATGTTACCACCGAGGATGGTACGGGTATCGTACATATCGCACCTACATTCGGTGCTGATGACGCCTTCGTGGCTCGTCAGGCAGGTATCCCGTCACTCTTTATGATTAACAAGCGTGGCGAGACCCGTCCGATGGTCGATTTGCAGGGTAAGTTCTACCTCACCGAGGAGTTGGACGAGAAGTTCGTCGAGGAGTGCGTTGCTCCCGCCTACAAGGAGTATGAGGGTCGCTGGGTGAAGAACGCCTATGACCCGCAGTTTACCGTAGATGGTCGTTACGATGAGGCTGCTGCCGCAGCTGCCGAGTCGCTTGACATATATATCTGCCTCTCGTTGAAGGCTATCAACAAGGCCTTCAAGATTGAGAAGCACACCCACAACTATCCCCACTGTTGGCGAACAGACAAGCCGGTGCTTTACTACCCGCTTGACTCGTGGTTTATCCGCACCACAGCCTTGAAGGAGAGAATGATGGAGCTTAATAACACCATCCTCTGGAAGCCCGAATCTACAGGTACGGGCCGCTTCGGCAAGTGGTTGGAGAACCTGAATGACTGGAACCTCTCGCGTTCTCGTTTCTGGGGTACGCCGCTGCCTATATGGGCTACGGAGGACCGCACGGAGTTGAAGTGCATAGGCTCGGTAGAGGAGCTTATCGCCGAGATTGAGAAGAGTATCGAGGCGGGCAATATGGCCGAGAATCCGTTCAAGAACTTCAAGGTGGGCGATATGTCGAAGGAGAACTACTCGGTTGAGAATATCGACCTGCACCGCCCCTATGTCGATTCTATCGTACTCACATCATCGAAGGGCGAGCCTATGAAGCGTGAAAGCGACCTTATCGATGTATGGTTCGACTCGGGTGCTATGCCTTACGCACAGATTCACTATCCGTTTGAGAATGGCGGCACCGATTTCAGCGAGGTGTTCCCCGCCGACTTCATCGCCGAGGGTGTCGATCAGACACGCGGCTGGTTCTTCACGCTGCACGCCATAGCTACAATGCTCTTTGATTCGGTTGCGTTCAAGAATATCATCTCGAACGGCTTGGTATTGGACAAGAACGGCAACAAGATGTCGAAGCGTCTGGGCAACGCCGTAGATCCGTTTGAGGTACTCTCGACATACGGTGCCGATGCCACACGCTGGTATATGATATCGAACTCGCAGCCGTGGGATAACCTTAAATTTGACAAGGAGGGAGTGGATGAGGTACGTCGTAAGTTCTTCGGCACACTCTACAACACATACTCATTCTTCTCACTCTACGCCAACGTGGATGGTTTCACAGGCCGCGAGGAGGAGATTGCCATCGAGAAGCGTCCCGAGATTGACCGCTGGATCATCTCGCTGCTGAATACTCTTGTGAAGGATGTTACCCGTTATCTCAACGACTACGACCCGACACCCGCAGCACGAGCTATTCAGGAGTTTGTTGGCGAGAACCTCTCTAACTGGTATGTACGCCTCAACCGCAAGCGTTTCTGGGGCGGCGGCATGAGTGAGGACAAGCTCTCGGCTTACCAGACACTCTACACCTGTCTTGAAACAGTGGCGAAGCTGTCGGCTCCGTTTGCTCCGTTCATCTCGGACCGCATATTTACGGACCTCAACGCCGTGAGTGGCCGCCACACAGAATCTTCGGTACATATCGCCGACTTCCCCGTGGTAAATCCCGCACTCATCAACACCGAGTTGGAGGAGATGATGGATATAGCACAGAAGGTGTCGTCGATGGTGCTGGCTCTGCGTCGTAAGGTCAATATTAAGGTGCGTCAGCCTCTGACAAAGATTCTCATCCCCGTTCTGGACCAGACAATGGCCGCACATATCGAGGCTGTGAAGGCACTGGTGATGGGCGAGGTGAATGTGAAGGATATTGAGCTTCTGACCGACACCACAGGCATCATCACAAAGCGTATAAAGCTCAACTTCAAGAACTTCTGCCAGCGTTACGCCAAGTACGCCAAGCAGATGGCTGCCCTCGCAGCGACATTCTCGCAGGAGCAGATTGCCGAGATTGAGGCTGCCGCAGAGACCACACTGGAGATTGACGGCGAGCAGATTGTTGTGTCGCCTGCCGACTTTGAGATTACCTCGGAGGATATGCCGGGCTGGCTGGTTGCATCGGAGGGCAAACTGACCGTGGCTCTCGACATCACCGTCACCGACGAGTTGCGTAGAGAGGGTGTGGCACGCGAGTTGATTAACCGCATACAGAATATCCGTAAGGATTCGGGCTTTGAGGTTACCGACAAGATTCGCGTGGAGATAGAGCAGAAGGAGATCGTGGAGGGTGCTATTGCCCACTTCGCCGACTACATCGCATCGCAGACTCTGGCCGTAGAGGTCAAGGCTGTGGCAAATCCCGAGGGTGGCGTCGTGGTCGATTCGGATGTCGATGACGAGCCTTTGAAGATTGCCGTGACAAAGCTCTAACAGATAGTGTCTATGTTTTTGGTGTAAAGATTTGGTAGTTTGCGAAAATTATCATATCTTTACACTACAACCCTAAAAGTTTACGACTATGGCAGAAGAGAGAGTAAGATATAGTGATGCCGAATTGGCGGAGTTCAAGCAGATTATTTTGAAGAAGCTCGAACAGGCACGTGCCGACTATGATCTGTTGCGTGCAAATATCGCAAACGACAACGACACACACGACACCTCGCCCACCTTCAAGGTGCTGGAAGAGGGTGCTGCTACCCTCTCAAAGGAGGAGACAGGTCGTCTGGTTGCCCACCAAGGCAAGTTTATCCGCAATCTCGAGCTGGCGTTGGTGCGTATCGAGAATAAGACCTACGGCATCTGCAAGACCACCGGAAAGCTTATCCCGAAGGAACGCCTGATGCGTGTACCTCACGCCACAGAGTGCATCGAAGCCAAGGAGGCCCGCAAGTAAAAACAAGGGTGCATAGTAAGCACAAGGGGGGGGGCATAGTAAGAACAAGGTGCATTGTAAGGACAAGTGAGTATAAAAGTATAAAATGTATAAATAGAAAAGCCGAGCATAACACTCGGCTTTTTTGTGTCTTCTTCGGAGTTCATAGGCCACTCCTCTCTGCATCTTTCATCTTATAAACTACACCTCCACCAAACCGTGGCGAATGGCATAGACCACAAGACTTGCAGAGTTCTTGCAACCACTCTTTTCGAGGATATTGGCACGATGCTTATCCACCGTACGCTTTGAGATAAAGAGTTTATCGGCAATCTCCTGTGTCGATAGCCCCTGACATATAGCGACCAGAATCTCAATCTCTCTGTCCGACAGGCGGTCAGCATCGACAATATCCCCACTCTCATCTCCCGCCAGATGAGTAGAACGCATCGACTGCGACAGAGCCGAGAGCAACAGCTCGCTGAAATACTCACCACCCGCACTCACGGTCTCGACAGCCGCCACGACCTCGTCAAAGCCCGAATCCTTCAACAGGAATCCTCTGGCCCCAACCGACACCATGTGTGAGTAGTAGGCGTTATCGCCATACATCGACAGCGTGATGACTTTAAGGTCAGGATACCTCTCCAACGCCTTTGCCGTAGTCTCGGCACCATTCATACCCGGCATGGCGTAATCCATAAAGACCACATCGGGTCTGACGCTATCCAGCAGCGTGAGAAACTCCTCGCCACTGCCCGCATCGGCCACAACCTCAAAGTCGGGGTGTGATGCCAGCAGCATCTTCATTCCGTGGCGGAACAACGAATGGTCATCAACAAGTGCTATACGTATCATTATCTTCTATCTTTTCTCTTACGACCTCTTCTCTCGCGTGGTTCATAGGTGGGCGATGCCGTAACATAGCGTGTCGCACCTCGCACATTGACCTTGACCGACGCACGCATACCTTTACCCTTGCTCGAATGCATATCCATCTCGCCATTGAGTGAGTTGATACGCGAGTAGATGTTCGACAGGCCCATACCGCAATCCATCACCGCCTGCGGATTAAATCCACGTCCATTGTCGGAGTATTGCAGCTCCATAACATCGCCCGACACAGCCAGCGAGAGCCTTATCTCGCTGCATCCGGAGTGCTTCAACGAGTTGTTTATCAACTCGCACACCACACGGTAGATGATAACCTCAATATCGGTATCGTAGCGTTCGCCCTTCAGGTTGGTGGCGAACGAAATCTTCACACTATGCAACGACGAGAGGCGGTCGATGAAGGTCTGTATGCCTCGGGCAAGGCCGAAATCACTCAAAACGTGCGGCGAGAGATTGTTCGATATCTCACGCAGCGAACGCAGAGCCTCCTCCACCACATAACGCGTATTGTTGAAAATCTCCTGACGCGACTCGTCCATCTCCGTCGAGGCGAGAGCCGAAAGCGATATCTTAGCCGACGAGAGCAACGGGCCCAGACCATCGTGCAACTCCTTGGCGAAGTTCGAACGGGTCCTCTCCTCGGCACGCAGCACAGCCATAAGGATACGCTTGTCGGTGAGCTGACGATGACGATTCAGACGATCTATATATATAATGAGCTTGTCGAGCAGCACGATACCCACCGACATACATATCGACACGACGATATCGAACCATTCGAGCTCTATCAGCGGCTCGGGGTTGCCGTAGCTCATCCACAGCTGCAATACTCTCTCGCCGGCCAGCACCACGAAGCCGATGATGAAGAGTATCCAGATGGAGTTATACTTGGTGACACGCACCAGCCGCACAGCGTAGAACATAGCGACACACTGCACGACAATCGACAAATAGAGCAAAATCTGAATCATCACTGCAAAATTTTATCCGTTATCGGCCTGCTCACCACCGAGCATCGACCTCAGCCCGGCGAGTTGTGCATAGCTCGTCATATCGACCTGCACCGGCACCACCGACACATAGCCGTTTGCCAATGCCCACTCGTCGGTATCGTCAGACTCCGGCTCATAGTTCGTATAACTTCCTGTGAGCCAGAAATATGGTTTTCCGCGTGGATCCTCGTGACGGAAGAACTCCTCGGTCCATATACCGCGACACTGGCGGCACACCCTCACGCCACGAATCTCCTCCAACGCGATGTTGGGCACATTCACATTGAGGCATAGCGGACGGCCGAGGCTCTCGCCACCCTCCAGCACCGAAGCGACAATCTCGCGGGCGTACTTCTTGGCAGCGGTGAAGTCGGCATCGGCGGCGTGGTCGGTCAGCGACAGACCTATGGCGGGACAGCCGTAGAAGCTACCCTCGATAGCCGCACCCATCGTGCCCGAGTAGAGCACATTGATAGCCGAGTTGGAGCCGTGATTGATGCCCGAGATGACCAGATCGACCTTCTCGTCCTTCAACAGGTTGTCGAATGCCACCTTCACGCAGTCGGTGGGCGTGCCGGAGAAGGAATAGACCTCGACACCCTCCTCGCAACGCTTCATATCGAGGAACAGCGGCTCATACATCGTAATAGCCTGACTGCGGCCACTCTGCACCGTCGCCGGAGCAACGGCAAAGACCCGACCAAACTCGCGGGCGACCTCGATTGCAGCCTCAAAGCCCGCAGCCGAGAAGCTGTCGTCGTTTGTCACAAAAATCAATCTATCTTTTTTACTCTTCATATTCAGACACTTAAATTACAACGAGGGATAAACTCACACCCTCACGAATACAAAGATAAAAAAAATATTCTGATTTTCGGCAAATCCGGGGCAAGCGTAAGATTAAAAAATATAGTCGAAAAATCAAAACATATAACAACGCACCACTTCCTTTCGCAAAAATGCATATTTCAGCACTTTTCTGAATAAAAATTTGAAAAACAGAGAACAACGAGAGGTATTTTTTTCTATATTTGTGAATATATACGCTAAAAAACGCAGAGAAAATAATTACTAAACTATAAGACCAACACTTTTTATGAAAAATTTGATGTTTTGGGTAGCCGCTTTGACAATGGTGTTCTTCACATCATGTCAGCAGGAGCAGACCACTGTCGTGGAGAATGCTACCGTTGATTTCACAATCACTACCCCCGCAATCAGCACACGTGCTGCCGAGCAGGCAGTCTATGGCAATGGTGCTGCTGTAAATGTTTTGAAGTATGCCCTTTTTGAGGCTGAGCTCGATGCCAACAACAACGTTGTATCACTTATCGGCGAGCCACAGTCAGGCGTAAAGTCTAACGCTTTCGCTGAGGAAGGCGATGCCGTTCAGACCGAGACTGCTCTTGTAGGTATTCCTGCAATCAAGGGTAAGACCTATGCTATTCTGTTCTGGGCAGAGGCTGACGGCGACCCCTACACCGTAGATTGGGCAAAACAGACCGTGACCATCAACGATGCGGCTCTTTTGGCCAACAACGAGAACCTTGACGCATTCTTTGGTGTTCACACCTTCACTATGACTGAGACTGCACAGCAGGAGACAGCTTACCTGAAGCGTCCTTTCGCACAGCTCAACATCGCTACTACCGACAAGAGTGATGCTGCCGATGCAAAGGTAACCGTTACCGAGACCTATGTGGCTGTAGAGGCTCCCAGGTCACTCAACATCCTTACCGGCCGAACAACCGCTGCGGAAACTGTTGCTTTCGAGTCTGCAGCTATCCCCGTTGACAAGTATGTTGACCTTGACAAGGACGGCAAGTATGACCTTATCTCGTTCAACTACATCTTTGTTGATACCGAGAAGTCTTTGACCGATGTTACCTTTAAGTATAAATATAACGAGGGTAGCGACGTTATGGAGTATGTTTTCGACAAGATTACTCTCGAGCGTAACCACCGCACCTATATCGTAGGTAGCCTTCTTACCGAGGAAGTTATCTTCAACGTTAAGATTAATCCTGTTTGGGAGGATTCTCATATCTACCACGGCGACGGCACAGGCTCAACACCTCCCGAGCCGGTAGATGTTCCCGAGCCCGCTGGTGTAACTACTATGAACGGCTACGAGAGAGTACAGCTCTCTTGGACCGCTGGCGAGGGTGTTACCAAGACTGTTGTTTCTTGGGGCGATAGCAATGTAACCGAGTTTGAGATTACCCGTGCTGACGATGTAACAATGACCACGATGATTGAGGATCTTGACGAGGGTGATGTAACATTCACATTGACAAACTACGACAAGGACGGCAACGCATCTGACCCCGTAGAGGTTCAGGCAAAGGTTTATGGCCAGAATTGGTACAGCACACTTGTAACTCGTCCTGTAAAGAGTGTTGATTTTGCAAATGGCAACGCAACCGTTACTTTCGAGGATACTTGGGCTAACAAGGCAGATTGCTCTGCAACTACTCTTACCTATACAAACAAAAATAGCGAGGCTGTTTCAAAGCAGATTTCAAATACGGCAACCGAGATTGTTTGCGACAATATCGCAGTGGGTGCGACTATCTCAATCACATCAAGCTATAAGCCTGAGAACTATATCCCCGAAGATACAAAGGTAAGTCCCGCTATCGAGAAGGTTGTAGAGGCTTTTGTAACCGTTAAGGTTTTGCAGTGGAATGTTGGTAATACCATTGTCGGAAATGACAAAATGCAGGCTTGGAGTACTCGTAAAGCAAGCGTCGCAAGCTTTATCAACACCGAGGCTCCCGATATTATCTTTGGAGAAGAGTTGATTGAGTCTTCAGACTTTATGGCTGGTATGATGTCAGCAATTGATCCAACGTTTACCACCGGAGACAAGAGTGACTATATGCTTCCGGGCGAGGGTGCAAAATACAAGGGCTATTATGGCGATAGAGATGATGGTGGTGAGGGTATTTGCTGTATTTACAACAAGACTCGCTTCGAGGAGGTCTCTTGTGGCAGATTCTGGTTGTGGGCCGATCCAGGCAACCCCGGAAAATTGACCCTTGACGGAGATTCTGCAAACAATAAACGTATTGCAGTGTGGATTCGTTTGAGAGACAAGAGCACAGGCAAGGAGTTTGTTGTATCAAGTGTTCATATCGACAACTCTAACACTTCAGATGACCAAGCAAAAGGTTTCCCCATTATGACATGGCAGGTTAACACCTATATCAACAATTTGCAGGCTCGTTCAGGTGCAAACGACGATAATTTGCCAGTTATTATGGGTGGTGACTTCAACTGTGGCCCTCAGCACAGTGTTATAACAAATATCAGCAACAATCCGAATTATTTTTATGCTGATACACGAATAGCTGCACGCAACCTCAAAAAGCCCATTTCGTACCCCGATTCTTCACTTGCTGAGACCGACGCAAAATCGCGTAGTACAATGGTTAGTATTTCTCGTTCAGGAAGTTTTCTGACTGGATACACATACTCTTGCACACAGGATATTTACGCAGCATTTGACTATATCTTTATGAAGAATTGTGAAACACTGAACTTCCATAAGATACACCCGGTACAGGTTGGTGATGTTGTTATGTCAGACCACAACCCTATAACAACCGCGATTGTGATGAAGTTCTAAAAAACTAACAATATCTGTTGTAAAAAAAAAGCGTCGAGTTTTCGACGCTTTTTTTATTGCCATACCGCAACAGTAGCTTTGTTTTTTAGGGAGGTTAGTGAGGGAGTTGTGAGGGGTTGAAGATTTCCCTAAGCTCATTGAACTCCCTAAACTCTCTGCCCCTCCGAACGCCCAACCGCCCCTCATTAACGCGGGGATGCTTTGAGGTTATCCCCTCCTCTCCGGCACTGCCGAGCCCGCCTGTGTCAAAATTAGCAGAAAGTGTGTCAGCAAGTGTATTAAATAAATTTTACAATATGATTGCACATTTTAATAAAATTTATATTTTTGCATAACAAAATTCGGACACCTTTATAATATAAGGCTACGAAAACAGGCGAAACGATTGTAAAAAAGAGAATAAACCTTAAAAAACTAACCTATTAACAAATTTGCTTATGAAAAGATTTTTGTTACCCCTAATGATTGCTTTTGCTGCATTTGCACTTGCAGCTTGTAGTGAGGATATCTTCGGCGTGGAGGATATGGACGGCACTCGTGCCAGCACAACACTCAGCATGAAGGTTATGCAGTACAACGTAAAATCTGCTCGCCCCATCGAGGAGAGTGGCCACGAGTGGAGCAAGCGTAAGGCTGCTATCGCTGCCTACATCAAGAAAGAGGCTCCCGATGTATTGGCCGTTCAGGAGTTGTACGACGGCTGGACAATGAACCAGTACAGCCAGCTCAACAGCCTTATATCTGGCACTTATGGCGGTTATATCGCTTATCGCGGTACCACAACTTTGTGGGACAACGAGGGTTGTGCTATCTTCTACAAGAAGAGCCGTTTCACATTGGTTAAGACCGGTAAGTTCTGGCTCTCGGCTACTCCCGACAAGGAGTCAAAGGGCTGGGGTGGCGAGTACAAGCGTGTCACTGCTTGGGCTATCCTGAGAGATAAGACCACTTCGAAGGAGTTCTTCGTAATCTCTACTCACTTCGAGGATTGGGTACAGAAGGACGGTAACAACGGTAACTGCCAGTACGAGAGTACAAAGGTTATCAACGCACGCATCAAGTCGTTGGCCGGCAATCGTAACGTTATCCTGATGGGTGACTTCAACAGCAACCCCGACAAGACTCCTGCAAAGATGTTGCAGAAGAAGTGGGGTCAGGGTGGTACCTTGGTTAATGCTCGCGACATCTGCCGCATCACTCCATCGGGCCACAAGAGCACTACAAACAACTGGACAACTGCCGACAACACTGGCGCACAGTTCGACTATGTAATGATTACTGACAATGGTGCTAACTACGTATCATCACACTACACTGGTAACTCATACTACAACAACGTGATGATGTCAGACCACAACCCATTGATCGTTGACGTGAAGTTCGTTTACTAATCGTTGCAGATTGCAAAAAACAGAGGCATCGGAGTTTTCCGATGCCTTTTTTTGTTTGTCGGCGTGTGTCGGCAGAGTTTCGTCCGACTGTCGGCGGGCTAACCCTTCGCCGGCTTGCCTGTCGTGAAGAGTGACACGATAAGCAGCAGAACGATAGCTCCGAGCAGCGAGGTGAGCAGCGTGCCGACAGTGCCCATAGGCAACCAGCCGAACAGCGACACAAGCCAGCCACCCAGCAAACCGCCGATAAGGCCCACGATGAGATTGACGATAAGGCCGGAGCCGCTACCCTTGACAATAAGGTTGGCGAGCCACCCCGCAACCAAGCCGATAAGTAAATACCACAAGAAATACATAGTACAATGTTTTTAAGGTTTGCTGTGGTGGTGCAAATTCCGTTCCTTAATCACTCCCCCACAGCCGACCACGGCCGCAGGGATAAAAAAAACCGGAGTTTTCTTATCGAAAACTCCGGCCATCGAACAGTGCGATGCACTACTTCGTAATTCTACGCTCCTTGATACGAGCCTTCTTACCAGTGAGGTCACGCAGGTAGTAGATACGTGCACGACGTACAACACCATACTTGTTTACCTCGATCTTGTCGATGTGTGGTGAGTAGAGAGGGAAGATACGCTCAACGCCTACACCGTTAGAGATCTTACGGATTGTAAACATCTTGGTCTTGCCTGAACCCTTAATCTGGATAACTACACCACGGAAGCTCTGCAAACGCTCCTTGTTACCCTCGACGATACGGTAAGTTACTGTAATTGTGTCACCAGCAGCAAACTGAGGCACGTCAGCCTCGCCCTTGGCCCACATCTGCTCGTTAACGAGCTTAATGATTGCATCCTTGTTCATTGTTGCAACAAATTTTATAATTTATCCGTTCAACATTATCGCTGCACAAGGTTTACCATACTGCCCATTGGCTCATAATCCCAAGTCCGGCGGTCATGTCGTCATAAAGACTGACGCCTCCCAACACGAACTTTTTTAACCTTACGCCCTATATAAGAGGTTGATATGCGGGTGCAAAGATATAACCTTTTTTCCAAAAAACAAAATCGTTCTAATGAGTTCTTTTTGCACGAATCTGCGATAGCCCGATTGCTCACATACCTTTTAGTATGCTGCGCATCGGTCTTCTTGCTTCGCTCAAAAATAATCTCATCATTGATGATTTTGATGGTGTGGGAATAAAAAACTTTTAACTCTACACTTTTAACTAAAAGAGATGAGAAATTATTTCTTGTCTCTCGGTTCTTTCAGCACAAGGTGTTCGAGAATTAGTACCACGATAATTCCCATCACAAAGCCGTTGCCGACAATTGGTCGTAGGAAGGATGGTACGATTGCCATAGCCTCGGCAGGGGCAAACGAAAGTATAACGGTGAGCATGATTGGAATACCAAGAACTAAACCATCTCTGAATGATAATACCGCCTTGGACGAGTGGATAATCTCCAAACCTGCTGCCACCTGTGTTGCCATAAGGTACAACAACACTATACCCATAATCGGCTGCGGAATTGTTAGCAGCACCGCCACCGCCTGTGGGAAGAAGCCAAGTACTACCATCGCCGCCGCTGCTGGTAGCATCGTATAGCGTGATGCGCACGATGTAGAGGCCACAACACCTGGTGATAGCGAATAGTCAACTGGACCTTGTACTCCAGTGATACCGCTTACCATATTCATTACACCCGTAATCAGCAGACTGCGTTTTTGGCGACGAGCCATATCAGGTGCCGACACAAATCCACCAAGCGACTGCACCGAGCCTACCTGATTGATAAGTAGAGCGATGTAGCAGAAGAGGAAGGCGATGATAACACCTGCGTCCAGATTGATTTCGGACAAGAAAACTTGCGGAGCAACGGTGTCTGCGATAAACTCTTTTGGGAACTCGGTCATCGAGTAGTAGAACAACGAGCCGAGAATCATAGCAAGAATTACGACCATAGACTTCCAGATGCCTCGTAAAATCTTGTTTGCCCACGCCATAATTGCGATACCAACAATAGCCGACACGAGGGATAAACCTGCGTGTGCCTTGTCTGCAAATATCAGTCCGACAATCGGTTTTGTCATCGTGAAGGCAATAAGCAACACTATGGATGCCACAATGCGTGAGGTAAAGACTTTTTGAATGTATTTCATTGCGCCGACCAACGCCAAAATGCTCACCAACGCTCCTCCGATAATCATAGAAGGGTATATTGTCGATGGAGAGTGCCCTTGCGATGCGGCGGCCAATACTCCCATAAGAAGTACTGCGGCGGGGCCTGCCACCAAAGGCAGGCGATGTCCCCACAGCACTTGTAT
>JAFNXQ010000065.1 GCA_017383445.1 Alistipes sp. | reverse complement strand
TACGGTTGATTTGTCAAAGCCTACGGATAGTAGTAAGCGTAATACCGCTAACTGCTATATTATCAATAGGCCCGGAAAATATAAACTCCCATTGGTGTATGGCAATGCCATTAAGAATGACGGTGATAATACAAGTTCTTACAACCCAGGAAATAGTGCGACTTCGGCATTAACGACATTCTTGGATCATAATGATCAGGCAATAAAATCTCCGTTTATCGCGGACAATGCACTTAAGGATGTGCCGACTGATGCTGTATTGGTATATTCTGATGAGCCGGATTTGGTAACTAATGTTAAACTTTCGACTGCGACAGAGTCAATTCTTGGCAATGATGTGAAGTTTATAGAGTTTGAGGTACCAGAAGATTTTATAACCATAGGAAATGCAATTATAGCTGTTAGAGATGCAAGCGGGGACATTATGTGGAGCTGGCATATATGGGTAACCGACTATACCAGTACCACGACAGATGTTAAGGGTTATAACAATGTGACATATTCATTGATGGATCAGTGTCTGGGTTATTGTCCGGGCAAGAGAGTAGGTTGGCCGGAACGTTCGGTAATGGTTCGTTTCACCCAACGAGAGTCAGGCAAGACGAAGACATTTACATTCGAACAAAATGGAAAGGCTATTGAGACGCGAACAGCAAATCAGCCATACTATCAGTGGGGACGTAAGGATCCTATGCTTGCATTCTGTTGTGCCACCATAGCAGCAGGAACTAGTAACAGCGATAAACCTTGTTACTATTCAGAGAGCAAATATAATTATAAGGCAGAAGCAAACAGGACATCGGGAGTAACCATAGGTAAGGCTATACAAACACCTTATATCTTCTATGGTAGAAGTGAAGATAATCGCGATTGGTGTTCTAATACAAAATGCCTTAACCGATGGGATGCAACAATAACAACTACATTTGGTAGTAATGTTTGGGAAACTGAAACCAAGAATATAGTTGTAAAGACCATCTATGACCCAAGTCCGGTTGGATTCTGTGTTCCTACCAAGAATGCCTATGCAAATGTAATTAATGAAGATGCAAACTTATCGTTAGATAAAAACTATGATACATTTGGATCGGGTATGATTAGTGTTATGGGGTTAAAATTCTGTACTACCGGAGACCGTCGCCGCACTACTGGAGTAGCTTGGTATGCGGTGGGTCATACGCAGGGTTCATATTGGACAGCTACACCAAGATTTCAAACTTATAACACTTGTGCAAACTGGATTCTATTGGAGGAGACAGTAGATAAGAATGGCAATATTGTTAAAGAGATTGCAATGTCACCTCTTTCAATGTCGTCTGGTTTTGTGGTAAAGAGTATGAAAGAGAAATAAAGAACATTAAAAAATACACTCTCATATTTTATTTGGGTTTAATTATTAGAGAGAGCCTTGTCGGAGTTTTCGGGCAAGGCAACAGACGAGGTTGTCGGCAAAAGATGTCGGCAACCTCTTTTTTTTAGGCACATTGTTGCGTACTTGCGGCGAAATCGTTATCTTTGGTAAAAATTATCGTCGTATGGCTATATTCAAAGTAGAGGGCGGACGTCGCCTCAGTGGATCTATAACACCGCAAGGAGCAAAGAATGAGGCACTTCAAATCCTGTGTGCCACATTGCTGACGCCCGAACGGGTGGTAGTACACAACGTGCCGCAGATTCTCGACATCATACAACTCATCGAACTGTTGAAAGCGATGGGCGTGGAGGTAGAACGATTAAGCGAGGATAGCTACTCGTTCCGAGCTGCCAACATCGACCTCGACTACCTGCGTAGCGAGGATTATCACAACCGCTGTCGCCGTCTGCGTGGCTCGGTGATGATGATTGGCCCGCTGCTGGCCCGCTTTGGTGTGGGTTACATCCCCAAGCCGGGTGGTGACAAGATTGGTCGCCGCAGGCTGGATACCCACTTCCTCGGCTTTCAGAAGCTGGGTGCCGAGTTCAACTTCGACAAGGCCGAGGAGTTCTTCTCGGTGGAGGCGAAGCGTTTGAAGGGTTGCTATATGCTTCTTGACGAGGCTTCGGTGACGGGTACGGCCAATATCGTTATGGCAGCAGTACTGGCCGAGGGTACAACGACAATCTACAACGCAGCGTGTGAGCCCTACCTGCAACAGCTATGCAAGATGCTCAACCGTATGGGTGCGAAGATTTCGGGCATAGCCTCAAACCTGCTCACCATCGAGGGTGTGAAGGAGCTGGGTGGCACGGAGCATACTATGCTGCCCGATATGATTGAGGTGGGCAGCTTTATAGGTATGGCGGCAATGACGCAGTCGGAGCTTACGATCAAGAATGTATCGTACGACAACCTCGGCATCATACCGGCACAGTTCGCACGTATGGGCATACAGTTTGAGCAGCGTGGCGACGACATCTACATCCCGCAGCAGGACCACTACTCTATCGAGAGCTTCATCGACGGCTCGATTATGACCATCGCCGATGCTCCCTGGCCGGGACTCACGCCCGACCTGTTGTCGATATTCCTCGTGGTGGCAACACAGGCGAAGGGTGCGGTGCTGATTCACCAGAAGATGTTCGAGAGCCGTCTGTTCTTTGTCGATAAGCTGATAGATATGGGAGCACAGATTATCCTCTGCGACCCGCATCGTGCTACGGTCATCGGTCACGACCACCGCTTGCGTCTGCGTGCTACGAAGATGACCTCGCCCGATATTCGTGCCGGCGTGGCTCTGCTTCTGGCTGCGATGAGTGCCGAGGGAACAAGCACCATTCAGAACATCGAGCAGATAGATAGAGGCTATCGCGACATTGACGGCAGATTGAATGCCCTGGGTGCAAATATCATTCGTCTGGATGAGTAGGAAACAGACCATTTAAGACAAAACAAGAGATAATTTAAGTAACTAACCAAGAGGAGTATATCCTCGCATAAATAGGAGATAAAAAATGTTTTTAGAGGGTGCCAAACATCGTGGATGGATTGAGGTTGTGTGTGGCTCAATGTTTTCGGGTAAGACCGAGGAGCTGATTCGTCGCCTGCGTCGTGCAGAGTTCGCTAATCAGCGAGTGGAGATTTTCAAGCCCTGCATCGACGTACGTTATTCAGTGGAGGAGGTCGTGTCACACGAAGGTCATTCGATACGTTCTACACCCGTAGAGTCGCCACAGAATATTCTGCTGATGACCAGCGAGGTGGATGTCGTGGGTATTGACGAGGCGCAGTTCTTTGACGAGAGTCTGGTCGATGTGTGCCGACAGCTGGCAGACCGTGGCGTCAGGGTGATTGTCGCAGGCCTCGATATGGACTATATGGGCAAGCCCTTCGGTCCTATGCCGGCACTGATGGCTACGGCCGAGCACGTGTCGAAGGTACACGCTATCTGTGTTCGTTGCGGTGATCCCGCACACCACTCTCACCGCCTGACGGCTGATGGTCAGCTCGTTATGCTGGGCGAGAAGGACACCTACGAGCCGTTGTGCCGTCACTGTTTCAATGCAGCACGCAAGGCAGAGGAATAATTAGACTTAACTTAAATATTTTTCGCTATATTTGTGGCGACTAAAATTTAGAAACACACATTACAACTATGGAATTTAAGGATATTTTGGCTATCTCAGGACAGCCCGGACTTTATAAGTATGTAGCACAGTCGGCTCGTGGTATTATTGTTGAATCGCTGGGCGATGGCAAGCGTATGAACGCATCGGCTACGGCTCGCGTGAGTGCTCTGGCAGAGATTTCGATGTTCACCGAGGGTGAGGATATCCCTCTGGCTGATGTATTTACCCGTATGTATGCCCACACAGGCGGCAAGGAGGCTCTTTCACCCAAAGCTACTCCCGACCAGATGAAGGCTTACTTCGCCGAGGTGTTGCCCGAGTACGACCGCGAGAGAGTGCATGTTTCGGATATCAAGAAGGCGTTGTCTTGGTTCAACATCCTTGTTGGTGCCGGCTTCACAGAGTTCACCCTGCCCGAAGAGCCTGCCGAGGAGTAGATTCCGGAAGCAGGGCGAGGTCAGAATCCTGTCAGCGTAATCATAAAAAGACACCTTGAAAGGTGTCTTTTTTTCTGCTTAGTAGCACATTATCATCTTCCGCTGCAAAAGGAATTTTATTTTTCGGCAAAAAAAACTATCTTTGTAGATAGTTCTGAAACAGACAAACCAAAAAACTTCAAACCGATATGTATAGAAACGACTCTCGCACGGTCATCACCCTTGATGCCGGCGGAACAAACTTCGTATTTGGTGCTATGCGTGCCAATAAATTCATTGTCGAGCCTATCACTATGCCGTCAAATGCCGACAATCTGGACCGTTGTCTGGCTACTCTGGTAAGCGGTTTTGAGCAGGTTATCGCCAAGTTAGAGTGCAAGCCTGTGGCTATCAGCTTCGCCTTTCCCGGCCCGGCCGACTACCCCAACGGCATCATAGGTGGCTACCTGCCCAACTTCCCATCGTTCCGCGATGGCGTGGCATTAGGTCCCTTCCTCGCAGAGAAATTCGGCATCCCCGTATATATCAACAACGACGCCGACCTCTACGCCTATGGCGAGGCTCTGGCTGGTGCTCTGCCCGAGCTGAACGAGAAGTTGAAGGCTGCCGGCAGTAACAAGCAGTACAAGAACCTGCTCGGCTACACCTTCGGCACAGGCTTCGGTATGGGCTTTGTGAGAAATGGCGAACTCAACCTGGGCGACAACTCGTGCGTCGAGACCTTCTGCCTACGTCACAAGCTCCACCCCGACGTGATTGTCGAGGAGGGCGTTGCTGTGCGTGCCGTGAAGCGTGTCTATAAGGAGCTGTCGGGCATCGACGACCCCACATTAGAGCCGAAGGATATCTACGACATTGCCGAGGGCAAGCGTGAGGGCGATAAGGAGGCTGCGGCAAAGGCTTTCGCCACTATGGGCGAGGTTGCCGGCGATGCTATGGCTACGGCCGTTACGATTGTTGATGGCGTGATTGTTATCGGTGGCGGTATCACTGCGGCAGGCAAGTATTTGAAGCCCGCAATTTTGAAGGAGATGCGTTCACAGATTAAGACTCTGGGTGGCGACACTTTGAACCGCGTACAGATGAAGGTTTATGACCTCGATGACGAGGCGGAGTTTGCGGCATTTGCCCGTGGCGAGCAGCGTACAATCAAGGTCTATGGCACAGATAAGGAGGTTACCTACGACCCGCAGAAGCGTGTGGGCGTGATGTTCTCGAAGATTGGTGCCAGCACCGCTATTTCACTCGGTGCTTATGCCTTTGCTCTGAACGAGATTGACAAGAAGTAATATTCAATTATATTATAAAATAATAATGGTGTCTTTTGCAAGACACCATTATTATTTATTCCAGAAAAGTATCTAACTCGACATAGACCCTCTGCACCGGCAGGCCCATAACATTATAGAACGAGCCGTTGATGCTCTCTATGCCGACATAGCCTATCCATTCCTGTATGCCATAGGCACCGGCCTTATCCATCGGGCGATAGTTATCGACATAGTAGGCTATCTCCTCGTCGGAGAGTGTGCGGAAGAGCACATCGGAGCATACCGAAAAGGTCTTTACAGCCGAGGCTTTACGCAGCGTGACGCCCGTAATAACCTTATGTCGGCGGCCCGACATACGCCTAATCATCGCCACAGCCTCCTCACGCGATGAGGGCTTGCCTAAAATATCGTTATCGACAACCACAACCGTATCGGCCGTCAAAAGGATATCCCTCTCGCCCAACTCCGCAGGGTAGGCCTCCGATTTCAGGTGCGAGAGATAGCCTGCAACATCGTCGGCCGCCATATCATCGGGAAAGAGCTCGTCGCACTCAAAGCGTGGGGCGAGTTCGTATCGTAGCCCCGCATCAGCCAGAAGTTGCTGACGGCGTGGCGACTGCGACGCAAGAATCAATCGAAAATCCTTTAATCTATCGTGCAAGAGCATATTTACATAATATCAAAATCCAACAAAGTCTTACCACCCAGACGAGCCTTGATATTGTCGCCAGCCTTCACCTCGCCGACACCGACGGGCGTACCCGTATAGATAAGGTCGCCAATGCGGAGAGTCATATAACGCGAAATATGGCTGATAATCTTATCGACCGTAAAGAGCATATCGCCCGTAAAGCCCTGCTGACGTAGCTCGCCGTTGAGTTCCATCTCGAAACGGAGATTCTGCACATCGCCACCCAGCTCCGACAGCGGAATAAACTCGTTCGACAGTGCCGCCGAATGGTCAAAGCCCTTGGCAATCTCCCACGGAAGGCCTTTCGCTATGGCCTCACGCTGAATATCGCGTGCCGTAAAGTCGATACCGAGGCCCACCTCCTCGTAACAACGCGAAGCGAACTTCTCGTCGATGCACTTCGCAAGACGTGTGATGCGGACAACCAGCTCGCACTCATAATGCACCTCATTGGAGAACGAGGGGATATAGAAAGGGTCGTTATTACGCAAAAGAGCAGTATCGGGCTTCAGGAAAAAGAGTGGCTCTTTGGGCAACTCGGCTCCGTCGTGGAGTTCCTTTGCGTGGTCGGCATAGTTGCGACCAATACAGATTATCTTCATTGTTTACTGAATTTTTCTTTTCTTACATTTACATATATCGCCACTGCGATAAGTATTCCGCAGGGAATACAGCACAGCATCAGCATATACAGCCCCTTGCTCGGCATAAGTGGCGAGAGAAGCACTGACGGCACTCCCGAAAACATTGCGTTCGACACCAAGCGAGCAACTTTTGCGATATCAACCTTCTCGCGTTCAGCCTTCGGCATAGTGTTGTAGCCCGCCATCGTTTCGGGATAGCGACGCAGGAACAAGGCTATCAAGCACCACACTACGGCAAATATCAGCGCTCCGAGGAACATTTTTTCTGTAAGGTTGTTACGATATCTTGGGCAAACCTCTCACTCGCCCCTGCCCCACCAATCAAGGCACGCAACTCATCAAAGTCTTTAAGCATCTTCGTGCGTTTCTCACCACCCGGCAACAACGCCCGCAACTCCTTCTCCGCTTCATCTACCGAGGGCTTATAGACCACCATTTCGCGTACAACCTCGCGATTCATATTGATATTTACAAGCGACACGAAAGGTATCTTTAGCAGATAGGGTTTCACCTTCTCGTAGAGCCACGGAATACCATACACAACCAACTCGGGAACGCCGATAAGGGCCGTTTCCAGAGTAGCCGTGCCCGATGTAACCACCGCAGCCTCTGATATTTGCAGCAACTCATAAGTCTTGTCGCAGACGAACTTCACGGGCATATCCTTCGTAAAGACCTCATACTGCTCGCGGGCAATCCAGCTAACGCCGGCCACAACAAACTGCCTCTCGGGCATACGTTCGGCAAGCTCGGCCATAAAACGCAGATTCGCCTTAATCTCACTCACGCGGCTGCCCGCCAAAAGTGCCACAATGGGCCTTTCATCGAGGCCATTTTCCTTGCGAAACTCCTCCTCGATGGGGGCGGCAGCACAACGCTGCGAAATAGCATCCACCAGCGGATTACCTTCGAAATGCGGCTCGATGCCCTTACTGCGGAAATACTCCTTCTCGAAGGGGAAGATGATATAGAGTTTATCGACAAACTTTTTGAGTGCCTTCACACGATGTTCCTTCCACGCCCACACCTTCGGTGCGATGTAGTAATGCACCGGAATACCCTTTTTGTGGGCAAACTCGGCAATCTTAATGTTGAAACCGGGGTAGTCAATCAGGATAACCACATCGGGTGCGAAGGCCTCGATATCGCGGCGGCACTCGCCCATCTGCCCAAGTATGGTGCGGATGTTCATCGCCACCTGCACAAAGCCGAAGAACGACATATCGCGGTAGTGCTTCAGCAGATTCTCCCTGCCGCCCACCGCCGACATCATATCGCCTCCGCAGAAGCGAAACTGTGCCTCCGCATCGGCTTTTAATATGCCCTTCATCAGATTTGCTCCGTGCAAATCGCCCGAAGGCTCACCTGCGATAATGTAATACTTCATATTTTTATTTCATTCTCTCCAACAAATCAGGGCGAAGTTGCTTGGTGCGTTCGAAGGCTTGCTCTTCCTGCCACTTCTCAATCTCGGCAAAGTTGCCCGACAAAAGCACATCGGGGACCTTCCAGCCGCGGAAATCCGAGGGGCGTGTATATACGGGCGGAGCCAACAAATCATCCTGAAAGCAGTCGGTCAGGGCCGAGGCCTCGTCGCCGATAGCCCCCGGAATAAGGCGTACAACAGCATCGGTGATAACGCACGCCGCAAGCTCGCCACCCGTCAGAACATAGTCGCCGATAGAAATCTCGCGAGTGATAAGGTGCTCGCGAATGCGGTGGTCGATGCCCTTGTAGTGGCCGCACAAGATGATGATATTCTCGCACATCGAGAGGCGGTTTGCCTCGTGCTGGTTGAATGTGATGCCGTCGGGCGAGGTGAAGATAACCTCGTCGTAGTGGCGTTCCGATTGCAACTTCTCCACAAGTTCAAAGACAGGCTCGCACTTCATAACCATACCCGCCTCGCCACCAAAGGGGTAGTCATCGGTGGTCTTGCGTTTGTCGTGAGCGTAGTCGTGCAGATTATGCACCACAATCTCAACCAGGCCACTCTCCTGTGCACGTTTCAGGATAGACTCGTTCAGTGGCGACTGCACCAGCTCGGGAACAACGGTTATAATATCTATTCTCATACTTTTCGGCGTTTAGTTCTTGTAATTTACCTCCTGATTAAGCACCTCAACGATGAAGGGGTTATACATCGACTCGTGGCCGATGTTGCTCTCCTCGCCGTGACCGGGATAGACCTTCACCTCATCGCCCAGCGGCAGGAGGTTGTCGATGATTGAACGCATAATCCACGAATAGTCACCACCCGGAAGGTCGGTGCGGCCTATGCTCTCGCGGAAGAGCGTGTCGCCCGTAAAGAGCACCTTCGACTGCGGCTCAAAGAGTGCCACGTGGCCCGGAGTGTGGCCGGGGGTGGCGATAATCTGCAAGGTTGTATCGCCAAACTGAATGCTCTCGCGACCATCCAGGTCGATATCCAGCGTGGGCATATCGCCGGCACGCACGCCAAAGAGTTCGGCACTCGCAACGCCATTTTCCAGCAGGAACTTATCCTTTGACGACATAGCGAAAGGTACATCGTAGCGGCGGCAGACAAACTCGGCACCCAGCAGGTGGTCGAAATGTCCGTGAGTGTTTACAGCCATAACGGGCGTAAGACCCCTCTCCGAGATGAAGCTTTCGAGCATTGTGTTTTCGCGTTCTGACGCATTGCCGGCGTCGATAATAACAGCCTTAAGTGTAGCATCCCACACCACATAGGTATTCTCCTGCAAAGGATTGAAAACAAGACGTGCAATATTCATAGTTCTATGGTTTATCGTTTAATTTGTCAAAGATAATAATATTTTTTGGCATTGCCGACAGGGACAACAAAAAAGGCGGGAAATATCCCGCCCAAAACAATTTAGTTAGATTAGTACCACTACTCTCCCACCACAAATATTCCCAAGAAGGGAAATTGCTTTTGGGTGAGGATATTTTTCGGTTTTTGCAATTACAATAAAAAAGAGGATATCCAACAATATGGGCATCCTCTTTCCCGTCAGAATTCGTATAACAAGAGCTATTTTGAAGCTGCTCGAAGCCCGAAAAAGCGGAGTTTACTAAGCGTAAATGAGCATTTTGAGGGCGAGGCAGATGCCAAAAGAGCCTTGTTAGACGGATTCTCAAAACAATTTAGTTTAATTAGTACCACTACATTCCCGTATTCAACACGAAGCGGGCTGATACATTATAGGTAATCGTAATCTGCTTAAACTCCACAACTGGCTCAACATAGGCCTCCTCGGCGATGGCACTGTCCATATTGGCTGCACGCATAACGGTTTTGTTGGCGTAAAAGACAGGGCGAGTGGTTGTGGTATAGTCGTTAATCTCGATGCAAGAACCTATGCTCTGACCTATTGCCTCGGCAAGCTCCGCAGCCTTCGCCTTGGCATCACGGATAGCCGCTTTGCGGGCCTCGGTGCGATACTCCTCAATCTTCGAGCATTGTGCACGCACAACATCAACATTGGAGATCTTCACAGCGTCGAGAGCCTCAAAGACCTCGCGAGCCTCGGTAGCAGAGCCCACTTTGAGTTCATATTGAGTGACGGCAAGCGATGACTTACGGCGGAAATAGTTGCTCGACATATCTATCACTGTGAGTTGCTTCTCGACATCAATATTCAGGCGTTTGAGGGCCTGAAACATATTTTTACGCTGCTCCTCCAACGATACCTTACCCTTCGTGTCACTCTCGTCAAGCGTGATTGAGAGAAATATCTCGTCGGGCGAGACCTTAATCTCTGAATTGCCATTCACCGATACGTAGGGTGTCATCTTCTCGGTCTGTGCCGTGGCGGGTATGGCAAGCGACATGAACAACATCGCAGTAGCCAGCAAAATCATCTTTTTCATAGTCGTAAATTTTTCTGTTACATAACTATAACGAGCCATACGGCTCAAATAGTATGCCTATCGGCGGATAAGTTTGACGACATTCTCAACGTGATGCGTATGCGGGAACATATCGACGGGCTGCACCGCCAAGACCTTATACATAGAATCCATCAACGCCAGATCGCGTGCCTGCGTAGCGGGATTGCAGCTTACATAGACTATGCGTTCGGGGGCGGCACGCAGGATAACCTCGATGACACGTTCATCGACACCGGCACGGGGCGGGTCGAGGATAATCACATCGGGCTTGCCGTTCTGTGCCACAAAATCATCAGACAATACATCCTTCATATCGCCTGCATAGAACGAGGTGTTCTCAATGCCGTTGATTGCCGAGTTTATCTTTGCATCCTCGATAGCCTCGGGGACATACTCCACGCCGACAACCTTTTTTGCTCGGCGAGCACAGAAGTTGGCGATTGTTCCGGTACCGGTATAGAGGTCGTAGAGCACCTCATCGCCCTTCAGGTCGGCAAAATCGCGGGCTACCTTGTAGAGTTCGTATGCCTGCTCGGAGTTGGTCTGATAGAACGACTTGGGGCCCACCTTAAACTGCAAACCCTCCATCTGCTCGACGATATGATCCTTGCCGGCATAGCAGATGTGTTCCAGATCGCCCACCGAGTCATTCCACTTGGTATTGACGACATAGAAGAGTGATGTAATCTGCGGGAACTTATCTTTCAGCATCTCCATAACAGCAGTTACAGCAACCTTGTCGTCCTCGTTGAAGACCACGATGACCATAACCTCGCCCGTAGAGGCGGTACGGATGATGATGTTACGCATAAGACCCTGATGCTCGCGGCAGTTATGGAACGAGTAGCCCTGCTCGATGCAGAACTGCTTGATAGCCGTACGGATGGAGTTTGACGGCTCGGCCTGCAAGTAGCATACATCGATATCGAGTACCTTGTCGAAGCAGTTGGGGATATGGAATCCCAGAGCCGGCTGGCGTTCAATGTCGCCACCTGCGGCAATCTCCTCGTAGGTGAGCCAACGCTTGTCGGCGAAGGTGAACTCCAGCTTATTGCGGTAGAACTGCGTCTTCTTTGAACCTAAACAGGGCTTTATCTCCGGCAGCTCGACCTTGCCGATACGCGACAACTGGTCGAAGACCTGCTCGGTCTTGAAACGCAGCTGCTCGCTGTATGGGAGGTTTTGCCACTTGCAGCCTCCACACACGCCAAAGTGAGGACAGAAGGGCTCCTCACGCAGCGGGGAACGCTTCACATAATTGACCACCACGCCCTCCATAAAACGGCGGCGGCAGTTACGAATCTGCACATCGACAACATCGCCCGGCACGGTCATCGGCACGAATACAACCTTCTCGTTGTAGCGGCCCATAGCCTTGCCCTCTGCGGCCAAAGTTGTTATCTCCAAAGCCTCGATAAGAGGATAATTCTGCTTCTTTCTTCTTGCCATAAACTCAAAAAATGTTGAATTTCGCACATCTTAATTGCGACAAAGTTACACAATTATTTGATACGAGTTTGTTTTATTCTGCTTTTGTCGCTATTTTTGTAGAGAGATACGATAAAAATCGTTGTACCATGAAGAAGGAACTTAACATCTGCTACGAACATTACGAGTCGAAAGAGGCTATGCCGGAGGCCGACCGCACATTGGTAGAGGAGGCAATAAAGGCTACCGAGAGGGCCTATGCTCAATATTCAAAATTCAATGTCGGAGCCGCAGCACGCCTGCGTAGTGGCCGTATAATATCGGCTGCCAACAGCGAGAGTGAGGTTTTCCCATCGGGACTCTGTGCCGAACGTTCGTTGCTGTACTACTATCAGACGAACTTCGCCGACGACCCCATCGAGGCCCTTGCCATAGCGTCAAACCCCTCGGAGAGAGAGTGTTATCCGTGCGGCAACTGTCGCCAGACGATTGTCGATGTTGAGCATCGTCAGGGAGTGCCCATGCGAATTATTATGTGGGGCAATGGCACCGCTTCGGTGATTGACTCGGCAGAGAAACTGCTCCCCTTCACATTCAAACTGTAAGTTCAAACCACAAGAGAGATGTTTACACCCGACGATATACTCTACGAAGATAACCATCTGATAGTCGTCAATAAGCGTTGCGGCGACCTGGTGCAGCCCGACCGCGAGACAGACGATGCACTGGAAAACGAGATAAAGGCGATGATTAAGGTGCGTGACCACAAGCCCGGCGATGTCTTTCTGGGCGTGGTGCATCGCATTGACCGCCCTGTGAGTGGTGCTGTTCTCTTCGCCAAGACCTCGAAGGCCCTCGCACGCCTCAACGAGATGATTCGCAACGGCGAGATTCACAAACGTTACTGGGCCGTGGTTGAGACACCACCCGACCCCGAGGAGGGTACGCTGACGCACTACATCGTGCGTGACGGCAAGACAAACCGTTCGCGTGCCTACGACAAACCCAAAGCCGATGGCAAGAAGGCGGTGCTGAATTATCAGATGATAGGTGGCTCGACACGCTACTCACTCGTGGAGGTGGAGCTTCTCACGGGCCGACACCATCAGATTCGTGCCCAGCTATCGAAGATTGGCTGCCCGATTAAGGGCGACCTGAAATATGGAGCCAAGCGTTCCAACCCCGACGGAGGCATCTCGCTGCACTCTCGCAAGGTGGAGTTCCTGCACCCCGTACGCAAGGAGCCGGTGAGTATCACCGCACCCACACCGAAAGGGGATAACCTGTGGGCATTCTTTGAAAATATGTAGCCGATGAGATTGCTTATACAACGCGTTCTGAACGCCTCGGTAACGATTGAGGGCCGAGAGCACTCCCGTATCGGCAAGGGTCTGCTGGTGCTGGTCGGCATCGAGCATAGCGACACGCAGGAGGATATAGAGTGGCTCACGGGCAAGCTGTTGCGTCTGCGAATCTTTGACGATGAGAATGGCGTGATGAACCTCGATGTGCAGCAGACCGAGGGCGAGATTATGGTGGTGAGCCAATTCACACTCTTCGCCTCAACAAAGAAGGGCAACCGACCCTCGTATATCCGTTCGGCACCCGAAGCCATATCGCGACCAATGTACGAGAAGTTTGTTGCCGCAGTGGAGGCCGCCTCGGGCAAGAGGGTTGCCACGGGTCTGTTCGGAGCCGATATGAAGGTCGCACTCATCAACGACGGCCCCGTCACGATATGGATAGATTCACACAACAAAGAGTAAGAGTAAAACTATGGATATAGCACAAGCAAAACGCAAGGAGAACATAGCCGAATATATACTCTATCTGTGGCAGCTGGAGGATTTGCTCCGTGCCTTGCAGTTCAGCCCCGAAGCGATATATTCGCAGCTCGTAGCACCGCGACAAATAGACGAGGAGCAGAAGCACATATATTTATTATGGTATATGGACATCGTAAATCTGCTACGCAAGGAGGGCAAGGAGGAGAGTGGTCATCTGGAGCATACGCTGCACCTGATAGCCGATATGCACAACCTGCATCTGCAACTGCTGCACAATCCCGCCGGCGAACATTATCGTCAGACCTTTTCGCGTCTGCTGCCGCAGCTGCCGCAATTGCGTACGATGGTCAAGAAGGAGGATATATCCGACACCGAGCTGGCCTTCCGTGCTTTGTATGCCGCAATGCTCTATCGCATCAAGGGCGACGAGAAGCGTGCTGCAACCATTAACGACACCATAGAGCTGGTATCGCCCGTGGTGGGAGAGCTGGCTGCATTATATGGCAAGGTGGAACGTGGCGAGGTCGATTTATTCAAGGATATGTAGAAAAAAAGACAAAATAGACCACACCACAACCCCCTGCAGGGCCTTTCAGAGTGCTATTTTGGCTATTAACACACACTCTTAAAGGATTTTATTTGAAAAAATTTTGTTAAATAAGAAAAAAGGTTTTACCTTTGCACTCCGCAGAAGAGTATTTTTTGCGGAATTTTTAAGACACAAACACAAAAAACGATATCGTTATGGCAATGAAAAGAACTTACCAGCCTTCTCGTCGTAAGAGAATCAACAAGCACGGATTCCGTCAGAGAATGGCTACTGCTAACGGCCGCAAGGTTTTGGCAGCACGTCGCGCAAAGGGACGTAAGAAGTTGACCGTATCTGATGAGTCAACATTCAAGTATGCTTAATTTTTCGATGTGAATCGAAAAATAAGAGGGAACCGGACGCGGTTCCCTCTTGTTTTTTACCCCACCCCAGCCACAAGGCACAATTTATGCACCCCGCAGGGCTATGAGAAAGATTGTGAAAGCAGTGGCAGTGGCCATCTCCATCGTCATCATAGCCGGAGTCGGGGCCCTATTTCTCCGCGAGAGGAGAACCGCATCCGAAGAGGAAAGGTGGCAGGCGACGCTGCTCTACCTTGCCGAGATATACGATACGAAGATGCTCCACAGCCTGATAGCGACGCACTATGCCGCCATAGCCGAGGCGGAGAATCAACACCCGACAGCCACGCTGCTACGGGCCATAGCAAAATCCGAGGAGATACAATACGAGAATTGTCGCCGAGCCATCGTAGCCCTGGGTGGCGAGGAGCAGCAGACTGCATCCCGCAGCACAGCATCAACCATCTCGCACGACAATCTGCACTCGATAATCGACTACAAGATAGCCTATCGCAGCACGATAGCACGATATGCCGTTCACGCCACGCAGACCGAGAATCGTTATGTGGCACGACTGCTCTTATGGTGCGACGAAAGCGACACCCGACAGATAGAGTTTCTACGCCGACAGATAGCAACAGAGCACCATCCGCAACATATTCTCATCGGGCGTTTCTACGTCTGCCCGACGTGCAGCAACCTCTTTGATGACGAGTTTCACTCGCATCTCTGTCCGCTGTGTATGACATCGGCCGAGAGGTTTTTCGTATTTGAATGACACTTTTTCGTCAAACATAGCAACATAGCAACAAAAAAAATCTGTCCGACCCGAAAGTCAGACAGATTCTATTTTTAGCAAGGTCTATAAGCCGAGTTCTGTACCCTTACGGGCCTCTATCATTTATCTACGACTGCAATCACTCACAGCCTCCAGCAACCTACCCCTCGACATCGGGCGAGCAACCCTTAATTGTCGATATACATGGTCTTGCAACCCGCAAGGCGTACTGCCGACGAACATTGCTGCCGTCGCGGTGGGCTCTTACCCCGCCTTTTCACCCTTACCGCAGCGTTATACAGGTACGGGCAAGGATTTCTCCCCGCCCCTACCCCGCTACGGCGGTTATTTTCTGTTACGCTACTACACCCTCACGGACATCGAGTCGTTAGCTCGTGCGGTGCTCTGTGTTGCTCGGACTTTCCTCCCCCTGCATCGCCCTCAACTGCAGTACGAATCCGCAGTGTAAGAACAATGGCAGGCAGCGATAGAGCAACCTTGCTATAACTATTTACTTCACGACGTGTTTGATATCCTTGATACGCAACTGCGTACTTACCACACCGCGATAGTGATTCTCTACAATCTGATAGCATACATCTATCGGACGACCTGCACGCACCCACTCATAGTGCGATGGCTGCTGGAAGGCGATAGACTGAATGCTCGTATTGGGCTTCTGCTTCTGCGTCAAATCCATACGCAGATGCTCCTGCTCGGCTCCTACCAGCTTCGCCTCGCCGTGAACACTCGCCCCATAGGTCACAAAGACGGGAGCCGTATTGCCCGGTCCGAAGGGCTGGAAGCTATTGAGCTGACGGTGGAACGACGGCGTGATGTCCGAGAAGAGCAACTCGCTGTCGATATCAACCTGCGGAACAAGAATCTGCGGGTCGATATGCTCCTCCACATAGTCGTTGAAACGCTTGGTGAAGGCCTCCACATTCTCCGGTCGCATAGTAAGACCTGCGGCGTACATATGGCCACCGAAGTTCTCCAGCAAATCAGAGCAGGACTCCACAGCCTGATAGAGGTCAAAGCCCGGAACGGAACGTGCCGAACCCGTAACGAAGCCGTTACTCATAGTCAAGACCACCGTAGGACGGTAGTAGGTCTCGATGAGGCGTGACGCCACGATACCCACAATACCCTTCATCCACTTGGGATTGTAGATGACCGTACTCTTGCGGTTCTTCATATCGGGGTGCGACTCGATATAGTCGTGTGCCTCCTGCGTAACGCTGCGGTCGATATTCTTGCGGTCCTGATTATACGAGTCGATGACATCGCAGAACTCGCGTGCCTGCTTCTCGTTACCCTCAACCAGCAACTCCACAGCCGCAAAGCCACCCGAAGGTGCTGCGTTCTCGTCGTTCTCATCCATACGCATACGTCCTGCGGCATTGATACGGGGACCAATCTTGAAGACGATGTCGTCGATGGTGATGTTCTGGCGGTCGAGGCCGCAAATCTTAATAATTGAGAGCAATCCCGATGACGGCTCACGGTTCAACCTCTCCAAGCCATAGTAGGCAAGGATACGGTTCTCGCCCGTCAAAGGCACGATATCGGACGCAATACTCACAACAAGCAAGTCCAGCAGATGCTCAATCTCCTTGAAAGGAATGTTGTGCTTCTGTGCATAGGCTTGCACCAACTTAAATCCCACGCCACAACCCGACAACTCATCGAAAGGATAGTTGCAATCGTTGCGTTTGGGATCGAGAACAGCCACAGCCGCCGGAATCTCGTCGGCCGGGAGGTGGTGGTCGCAGATAATGAAATCCACGCCCTTCTCTCTCGCATAAACAACCTTTTCTACGGCTTTAATACCGCAATCCAGAGCAATGGCCAACGTCACACCCTT
>JAFNXQ010000064.1 GCA_017383445.1 Alistipes sp. | reverse complement strand
TTTGTTTTATTTTTCTACTGCAAAGATAACATACACACAAGCCTCTTTGCAATATTTTATAATCACATTTTTTTATATCATCATAAACGTTGCTTATAATTATTGAGAATCAGCAATAAGTTTCTCTATAAAGCCAACATCGGTACAATCTTTTGCCAGAACACATTTTTCGGCATCAAGCAGATATAGGGCAGGTATAGCCCGCAGATCGTAGAGATTATCACGCGTAATCACACCACCTTTATCGTAGGCATTTATCCACTGCGAGGGATAATCATTCAGACCTTCACGCCACGCAGTCAAATCCTCATCGGGATAGATTACAAGCACTTTCAATTCGCCTCGTGCCACTCTGTCGGTTACAATCGGAGAAGAGAGCAACTGC
Organism: Alistipes sp.; assembly: GCA_017383445.1. Lineage (GTDB taxonomy): Bacteria > Bacteroidota > Bacteroidia > Bacteroidales > Rikenellaceae > Alistipes. Next base: position 10,485 of record JAFNXQ010000064.1, on the reverse strand, counting down.
GTCTTTACATCGCCACACATTCCGCAGCCGGGGTTGCTTATAAATATAAGTATATGCTCCGCCCTCAACTCATAGAGACGAGAGGTGCGGCCATCGGCAGTCGTATAGGCAAAATCATTAGCCGGCTGCCCCATTCTGTTCTGGCGGGCGATATTCAGGTCATAGCGATAAGGAGCCTTCTCGTATTCGTCCAGATAGTCACTCTGCAAAGCAGCCTCCAAGACGGGTATATACTTCTCATCGTCACGAAGCTCGGAATTCGGGTCGTGCAACACACCTTCGGCGATAAGCATAAAGTAGTCAAACATTGGTTTCGATAGAGAAGCCTTCTGCATCAACTCCGACATATAACTATCGGCACTATCGGCCGGCACGAGCATCGTATAGCGAGCAAAGAAGCGGGCAAACTCATTTTTGTCTAAATGTTGTAGTTGCAGCGTATCGCCGAAATCAAACTCACGCCACCAGTTATCACGCAGATAAGCAGCGGCAGCCTCGCCTTGCAGTGCGGGAGGTGCTTGCGGTATGCGAAGAGCATATCTCGCCTCGTCAGTGCCACCCTCCGAAGAGTGGTCACCTCGCTTGCCGGCATTACCGCACGAAATGATTGTCGTCATCACGACCAACAACAATATGTTACGCAACCATATCATATCATCTCAATCAATATACATTACAACAAATTTAATATTTTTTTTGACAAGTAATGTTTTTTTGAAAAAAATCACACCACTTTTTTCATACCTTTGTACTATAACGTACAAAATCAAAATCCATTATGAACTACCATATAAGATTACTCCACTGTTTGGCAGTGCTGATGCTTTCTATATGCTCCTGCTCGGAATCCATCGTCGGGAGCGCTCCGATACGCGACCTCGTGCTTATATATGATGGTGGCGACCACCGAAAGATAGAGTGGAACAAGGAAAAATTTGGTCCCTACGTCGCAACTGATGCCACAGACGACCAGCCAGCAGAGTGGCTGTTTGATGGATTTCTGTTTTTGGAGATATATTGCACACAAGACAGAGGCTTTGCCCAATGGTATCGAGAAAATGGAGCCCGCAAAGAGGATTGGATAGGACTCATTGACCAATATCTTGCACCCGACCGCGACATTGTAGCCCTGAATGAGTGTGTCGGAGAAAAACGCAGGGAGATAAGCGGCACGTTTCATCGTCGCAAGATTGTAGTATCGCTGCCCGAGCCTATTGCCAAACAGACCGACTGGGGTAACCTGAACGGCAAAGAGCTGGATTTCAACAACGACGCTGACCGACTGGAAGCCGTAAAATGGTATATCGACCTGCTTATAGAGAGATTCACGCAAGCCAATCTCGAGAATCTGCAATTAAGCGGTTTTTACTGGCTTACCGAGCAAGCAACCCATACCCGTACCTTCATACGCGATATTGCCGACTATATTCACAAGAGAGGGCTGGATTTCTACTGGATACCATATTTCGGAGCAGATGGCTACACGCAATGTAAGGAGTTTGGATTCGACTATGTCTATTTGCAACCTAACCACTTCTTTCGCGACAGCATACCCGACCAACGTATTCAGGAGGCCATAGACCGTGCCGCAGCAGCAGGCATATCCAACGAAATAGAGTTCGACGAAAGAGTTTTAGAGGCACGGGGCAACCGAGCAGCAAGACTCGCCGCCTACCTCGACACGTTTGAGAAAAACGGGTTATTTGAAAGCAACAACATAGCCTACTATCAGGGCAACGATGCCTTTTATCGTATGAAATATGGCTCGGAACAAGACCGTTCATATTACAACCGTTTGGCATCTATCATCGCCCGTCGTCAAAAAGAGTTCTACGAAAACAGGGAATAGAGAGTTAATACAAGTCAAAAAAAGAGCAAAGAAAAACCTTTGCTCTTTTATCTTTTATCTTTCCTCTTGTCTAATACTGCTCCTGCACAGCCGAAATAAGTTCTACATCCTCGCCCGTAGTGTTCTCGATATAACACTCGGCCGATGCAATGTAACTCTGCGTCAGCTTGGCAAAGAGGCGTGCATCAGAGCCATACTCGGCATTATCAGCCGCCTGACGAGCCAAAAGATAGGTAATGATGATGTGTCCCACACTCTCCACCAGACGACGTGCGTGGAAATCCTTGAACTGCGGGAACTCCTTATTTATCTCCTCTACCCTCTCAATCATAGCTTCAACACGCACCTTCAGAGCCTTCATCTGCTCAACAATAGGTTGCATAGCCTCAACATACTCCTCCTGCTCGTAGCGTGCAATCTGCTCCATAAATGTACCCTTCGTAACGGCGTTGATTGCCGCCACGACCTGCAACTGTGATGTTCCCTCATAGATATTCATAATACGGGCATCGCGATACAATCTCTCGCAGGGGTAATCCTTCATAAAGCCAGAGCCACCATGAATCTGTATAGCATCGTAGGCCAGCGAGTTGGCATACTCCGACGAGAAGAGCTTAACCAGCGGCGTGAAACCATCGGCCAGACGGTTATAGAACTTCATCTCCTGACGTTCCTCCCCCTCCAACGACCTCTCGTGTGAGATGTGGGTGTATTGCTTGTAAATCTCCACAAAACGGCTTGTCTCGTAGAGCAAAGCACGAGCTCCGTGCAACTTGGCACGCATATTTGACAACATCTCCGAGATTGCCGGGAACTTGATGATATCCTTACCGAACTGCTGACGCGAATGAGCATAGGCCAAAGCCTCACGGTATGCCGCCTCGCAGAGTCCCACCGACTGGGCTCCGATACCCAGACGAGCAGCATTCATCAACGACATAACATACTTGATAAGGCCCATCTTCCTGTCACCCACCAGCTCGGCGGGAGCATCGGTAAAGACAAGCTCACACGTAGGCGAGCCCTTGATACCCAGCTTATTCTCAATACGGCGTACCTTCATACCACCATTACGCTTGTCATAGACCAGCATCGACAAACCGCGTGCATCGGCAGTACCCTCCTCTGTGCGGGCCAGCACTAGCGACACATCGCCATCGCCATTGGTAATGAAACGCTTCACTCCATTAAGCAACCATGTCTGACGTTCCTCCGACCATGTTGCCTTCAACTGCACAGCTCCCAAATCTGAACCCGCATCGGGCTCGGTGAGATCCATGGCACAGGTAGCACCCTGACACACCCAGGTCAGATACTTCATCTTCTGCTCCTCCGAGGCAAACTCATTCAGTGTCTCGGCACAATCCTGCAAGCCCCATATATTTTCGAAGCTCGCATCAGCTCGTGCCACCATCTCGTTTGCCATAACAAAGCAGGTAAGCGGGAAGTTCAAGCCGCCAAATCGGCGAGGCAGTGTCAGGCCATCCAGACCGGCAGCATTTACCGCTTTCATATTCTCTACCGTACCCGAAGCATACTCCACACGGTCATTCACTACGCGAGGGCCCTCCTTATCAACGCCCTCGGCATTGGGAGCTATCACATCGCCACACACACCGCCCGTAATCTCCATCACGCGGCGATAGTTATCCATCGCATCCTCAAAGTTGTGAGGCGCATTGTCGTAGAGTTCCTTATCCGAGAAACCCCTCTCTTTCAGTTCCACAATCTTCTGCATCAGAGGATGCTCCAAGTGGTACTGCAAATCCTTATTATCTAAAAAGAAATTAGCCATCTTACTTTGAGTTTTGCTTGTAATACTTAATCATCTTGGGGATAACCTCCTCAACCTTGCCGGTAATAGCATAGTCGGCAATCTTGTTGATAGGTGCGTTAGCATCGGTATTGATAGAGAGTATCATCGCCGACTCCTCCATACCTGCCGTATGCTGAATCTGTCCCGAAATACCGCAAGCGATATAGAGTTTCGGGCGAACAGTAACTCCTGTCTGGCCAATCTGACGTTCGTGCTCACAGAAACCCGCATCCACAGCAGCTCGCGAAGCACCCACCTCGCCACCAAGCACCTCGGCAAGGTCGTAGCAGAGCTTAAAGCCCTCCTTTGAACCCATACCATAGCCTCCGGCAACGATGATATTGGCACCCTTGATGTCAATCTTGCGGCTCTCAATCTGACGATCGATAATCGTCACGGCCAAATCCTCAGGCTTCAAATACTCCTTCCACGCAATAGGCTTGACCTCTGCCGCCTTTGGCTCGGCAACCGGTTCCTTACGCATAACACCCTCTCGCACCGTAGCCATCTGCGGACGGCAGTCGGGATTGACAATCGTAGCGATGATATTTCCGCCAAAAGCAGGGCGAATCTGATAGAGCAGATTCTCATACTCCTTGCCCGTCTTGGCATCTTTATGAGGGCCTATCTCCAACTGCGTGCAATCAGCTGTAAGGCCACTATGCAGAGCCGACGACACACGCGGAGCAAAATCGCGTCCGACAGGTGTTGCTCCGAACAGGACAATCTGCGGCTGCTCGGCCTTGATAAGACCACACATAACTGATGTATGTGGCAACGTGCGGAACGGAGCAAACAACTCATCATCGGCACACCACACCGTATCGGCACCATACTCTGCCAGAGTCTTCTCTACACCTGAAACATTATGACCCAGAAGAACGGCCTCCAGTTTCACGCCCAACTTACTCGCCAACTCACGACCTTTGGTCAAGAGTTCCAAACTCACATCGGCAACTACGCCCTCTTCGAGTTCAATATATACAAATATATTATTCATATCTCCTCTTCTTTATCCAAGCGTATGTCCCGCTATAAGTTCAACCATAAGTTCGTTAATATCCTCATCCGACGATGTCAGACGCTTCGCCTCCTTGGCCTGAAAAACTACATTCTCAATCTTCTTAACCTTCGTGGGTGAGCCATTCAGTCCCAGTTGCATCTCATCGCAGTCGATATCGGCAGCCGTAAGCTCGACAATCTTCAAATAGTCACGCTGCTCGAAAAGCTCTGCCGAGAGAGTACCCTCCTTTGCCGCCTTCTCCGACTGCACCATAGCGTGCTTATACTTCATTACAAGGCGTGCATTCTGTGGTCGCACCGCAGCAGCCGAAGCATTGACGGTGATGACAACGGGCATAGGCGACTCAACCGTCTCCACGCCTCGTTCCAGACGACGACGTACAACAATAGTATCAGTCTTGACCTCAATAACCTCCTCGGCATAGGTAATCTGTGGCAAGCCCAGCTTTTCGGCAACCTGCGGACCAACCTGTGCCGTATCGCCATCGATAGCCTGACGACCTGCAACAATAATATCGGCTCCAATCTCTTTCAGCACACACGATAACGCATAAGAGGTAGCAAGTGTATCCGAGCCGGCAAACTTCCTATCCGAGAGCAGATAACCGCCGTCAGCACCACGAAACATTGCATCGCGAATAATATCCGCTGCTCGCTGGGGACCCATAGTGAGAATATGTACCGTAGAGCCCTCTGCACTATCTTTCAGACGCAAAGCCAGCTCCAAAGCATTCAAATCTTCGGGATTGAATATAGCAGGCAACGCAGCACGGTTTACCGTACCTTCCGGTGTCATAGCATCCTTACCCACATTGCGGGTATCGGGCACCTGCTTGGCCAATACAACTATTTTTAAGTTTTTATTCATCTCTAATATTATTTACAATCCAGCGACGTGTCGCGACTACAAGCCACCATAATTTATACGAAAAAGATGCAATCTTCCGCATAATATGCAGGCGGGTAATATTCGAAAATACCTATTATCGCGACATAATTGATATTTTCGAATATTTCCGCACTCACAAATGCGACAAGTGCATCTTGTCATCTATTTCTCTATCTGATAATGGTCTCCTCGCGGTCAGGACCAACAGAGATTATCTTCACAGGGACACCTGTCTGCTGCTCGATAAACTCAACATAAGCCTTGAACTCTGCGGGGAAATCCTCATAACGGCGTACCTTGCAGATATCGCACTTCCAGCCCTTGAACTCGGTATAAACCGGCTCCAGGTCATCATTGACCTCATAAGGGAAGTGATCCACCACCTCGCCGTTAATCTTGTATGCCGTAGCGACCTTCACGGTATCGAAGTCGTTCATAACATCCGACTTCATCATAATAAGGCCTGTTACGCCATCAACCATCACAGCATACTTCAACGCAACCAAATCCAACCAACCGCAACGGCGGGGACGGCCTGTAACCGCACCGAACTCGTGACCTATGCGACGCAACTCCTCGCCCACCTCGTCAAACAACTCTGTGGGGAATGGGCCACTACCTACGCGGGTGCAGTACGCCTTGAAGATACCATAGACATCGCCAATCTTTGTGGGCGCGACACCCAAACCCGTGCAGACACCTGCACAAACGGTATTTGACGATGTAACAAACGGATATGTTCCAAAATCAACATCAAGCATAGAGCCCTGTGCTCCCTCGGCGAGTATTGCGACATCCTCGTCGATGAGTTTATTAACCTCATGCTCACTATCAACGAACTTGAAGCCACGAAGATACTCTATACCCTTGAACCACTCTGCCTCGTACTCCGTAATATCATACTCAAAACCCTCATACTGTGCAAGCATTGCGACGTGCTTTGCTTTGAGGCGGTTGTAGCGGTCGATAAAATCGTGAGCCAGCACATCACCGAAACGCAAACCGTTACGGCCTGTCTTATCCATATAAGTCGGACCGATACCCTTCAATGTAGAGCCAATCTTCGACTTACCCTTTGCTGCCTCACTCGCAGCATCGAGCATACGGTGTGTAGGCAGAATGACGTGTGCCTTCTTCGAGATAAGCATCTTATCCTTGACCGGCACACCCTGCTCCGAGATATTACGCAACTCCTCGGTAAGGCTTACGGGATCAACCACCACGCCATTACCTATGATATTCATTGAGCCCTCACGGAAGATTCCCGAAGGCACTGTGCGAAGCACAAAACTCTTATCCCCGAAATGCAGCGAGTGGCCCGCATTGGGACCGCCCTGAAAACGAGCAACAACTTTATAATTGGGTGTAAGGACATCTACGACTTTACCCTTACCTTCGTCACCCCACTGCAAACCGAGAACAACATCAATCTTCTTCATTGTTATATTTCAAAAATTAACGCAAAAGACATTTTTTGCACTCAAAGGTACATCTTTTTTTTCAACCATTATCAGCTTGTTGGCAAAATTTATCAACAGGTTATCAAACTCTCAAAAATGTGGCGAAACAACCACTTTCCGGTGGCGGAATTTTACATTTTTTATAAATTTGATGTTACAAAATCCAAAGTTGTTCGTATTATATGCGACAACAGGACCAAACAGACATCGCCTCAACCCCGATAGTAATGAACAGTGAAGAACTAAACATAGAATTTATGTCGGTAAAAGATGCTGCGTATCGATATGCAGCAAGCCTGCTCCACGACTACCTCGAGGCGGAGGATATTGTTCAGGACCTCTATGAAAAGTTATGGCGGCGGCGATTGCTCTTGCACAAAAGCCGTTTTCGTTCACTTGTAATAACGAGCATCCGCAACATGTGTTTAGATGCTCTGCGACGCAGGGAGAGGCTACGGCAAACCATTGTTGCAACACCCACCGAGGCAATCTCGTCTAACGAGGAGGAGAGCAATACTGAGCTGACATCTCTGATAGAGCATATAATCAGCCAGCTACCCGATCGAGAACGCGAAGTAATGCACTTAAGAGATTGCGAGCAGATGGAGTTTGAGGATATTGCCTCGATAGTCGGGATAACCGAGAGTGCAGCACGTATGGCACTGAGCCGAGCCCGACAAAAAGTAAGAGATGAACTTTCAAAAGTTATGAGCTATGGATTATAACGAAATTTTAAGACGATATTACGCAGGAGAGACAACCCTTGAAGAGGAGCATGCGTTAAAAGAGTATCTCTCGACAGAAGGCCCTTCTAATGAGGAACATATTACTCGTGCCATAGTAAATTACGGAGACACATTACGCCACAGAAAGGTCTCTATCAAACAGCACACCTCCTCACGACAAATTTGGAGTATAACGGGAGCCCTGGCAATATGCATCATTATAATCATATGTGGTATTAAATTCATGCAACCCACAATATATGGCTATCACAACGGCAAGCCCATTACATCCATAGAGGAAGCACGCTATTACGGTGAACAGATGTTTGCCGAACTTGCTGTGGCGGACTACCCGGCAGAGAATGAAGATTTATTGAAAGAGCTCTTCAAATTTGAATAGAAAACAATTTACACCTAAAAACAAACGGATATGAAACGCAATTTAATTTTAGTTATTACACTCACCGTAGCCTTACTCGCTGTACTCAGTCACAACGCTATGGCACAGAGCAAACTTTCACTCAGTGCAGAGGGAATAAACTTCTACGAAGAAAATGACAACAATATTCAAGTATCGACTATCATAAATATCAACAAAAAATCACTCACCATCGGAGGCTTGGCATCTTCAAACATTCCGTCGGTTGAGTTGGGGTGGAATATTCTTTCGAATGTAGATTACTCACTATACGATGGGCTGCAAGCGGGTAATTTTATGAATATCCGCGAGTGGAAATCTACGCAGTTCACAATAAACTTATTAGGTGTAGGAGCTTACAGCAACAACAAAAAAGTAGGCATTTCTGCAGCCATAGGCATTCGTGCCAACAACTACCGCTTAGGATCAAACACCACATTCGTAAAGCAGGATGGAATGCTTATGCCCGCCTCAATATCTGATCTATACGGCGACAAGCATGTTAAAAAGAGCAAGTTCAACATTGCCTCGATACACATTCCACTGGAGGTACAGTTTGGCAATCCTCGCAAATTTGCTTTCTCTGTAGGAGGATATTTCGATATGGTAATGAACTCTCATACCAAGATAAAGTTCTATGGAGGCTCGAAGGAGAAGATACACTCTTTCCCCACAAATTTCATTCAAGCCGGAGCTACTATGCGTTTGACATTCTACCATTTCTCTGTATTCTGCTCATATCAACCCACTCCTCTCTTCAAGACAGGCTGCGGGCCCAAAACACAGCAATGGACCGTGGGTATAGGATTTTAAGCATTACAACTAAAAAGAGATTATCATGAGACGTATAATTATACTATTGACAGCCTTACTCGCTTTCAATTTTTCAGCCGTAGCTCAAACCAATGAGTTTTTGAGATTGCTCTCCGATGCCGAAACTTTTTCGATGACAAAGGCTCAAAACGACAACTACTCTATTTCTGTAACTCGCCTACCGGGCGAAATGATACAGCAACTTACAAAAGTTGACACAAAAGATAAGACGCTTGTTGAGAATCGCATCGAGAAGATATATCATATAAAAATAAAGGGTCGCGGATTGCTCGACTATTACACTCGTGCATTCAAAATAGCACAAAAAGATCCTTATCTGCACTACTCCACGTTTCGTATGGAGAATAGTTCGCAATACCGAATATTCAGATACAAGGCCGTAAAATATTCCGACTATATAATACTTATCGACAATAGCCAGGCACAAAATTACAGCATATTTTATATCAGCGGAAAATTGGAGCCTCAAGACATCATATCGCTTCTGGATATCAAACAATACAAGGACGACGATATCTCGTTATATACCCGCGGCAAGGTATATAATGTATCGTACGAATCGTTCAATCTCTATACCCAGCTCGATATAACGATTGACAGCATAGAGTTTACCGACGAAGCCACAATTATGCAGATTTATATCACCTTCGAACCACATCATTGGATTCGTTTTAGTGGTCGTGAGTACCTCTTGGCCAATGGCGTAAAATACCAGCTTCAAAGCGTTGACAAGTGTGCCCTTGGAGAAAAATATGTAATGCCAGCATCGGGCAAGCAGAGCTTCACGCTGACATTCTCACCAATCAACGCCAAAGTCACCACAATGGATTGGACGAGTGATAGTGCTGACGACTGGAAAATATTCGGTATAAAAATAGACAACCCTGTGAAATAGTCACATTGATTCGGGTCGCAATCCATTCGGGGTTGCGACTTTTTTTTCTTCTAACCAATGACATTCGTAACGACGCCCGTCGGCAAAGTGTTTTAATCTTTATACAACGTTATTTTTCGTAGTGCGAGTATTCGAAACTTCTTGATAAGAAACAAAAAAGGCGGTCGGAAAAACTCCAACCGCCTGAATATCTCGCACAATGATTTTACATATCGTCGTCGTCCATCGAAGCATCGTCCTGAATCTCGTCAGCACCCTTCAACTCGTCGTCGCTGTAGTAATCCTCCTCGACAGCCTCCTCGGCTTTATCGTCAATCTTAACATCAATCTTCACAAGATACGAGGTATCCTCGGTCTCAAAGGGAACATAATAGAAGAAGTCGCCATTGGGCTTGTCGAAACGGGTCATAACCTCGGCAAAACCCTTCGGATAGAAGGCCTTAATCTCCTCCTGCAGTTCGGGCGACAGGTTGTTGAAACTTGCAACTAATCTTTTCTTGGTACTATTCTGTGTCATATCTTTCAAAATTTTCTGCAAGTATAAGCAAAATTTACATACAACAACAATTCTTTCAT
>JAFNXQ010000063.1 GCA_017383445.1 Alistipes sp. | reverse complement strand
AATTCAAAATTCAAAATTCAAAAACTCCCTTTACTCCACAACCATCCTGCGGAGGCCGCTGCGATAGAGCCAGCGAATCACTACCGAGGGCATCATGCGGGCCACAAGACGACCTGCGGGGAAGAGATAACGCCACGAGATGACGCCATACAACCGGCGTATGCCGCTGCAATATATCGAGAACTCGCCCCACGCCTTGCCTCGCCCACGCCGGCGATACATCCTGTCATCCTGACGGAAGTAGAGAACCGTGTCGGGTATGTTGGCTATGCGGTAGCCGGCACAAATGGCATCAAACCAGAGGGCAATATCCTGACTTGTGCGGTAGCGTTCATCGTAACGCAGACCACGCTGAAATATCCTGCTACGCATCATCACGGCAGGGTGTGCCAGCGGCGAGGCACGATGTATGGAGTGCAGCACGGCGTTGTGTGTCAGCGGGTAGTGGCGTGTGGCGAGGTTGCGACCCTCGTCGTTGAACTCCTTTATCGAGCCACCCACGATGTCGATGTCGGGGTGCTGTCGCAGGAAGCGAGCCTGCCTCTCAAAACGCCTCGGGTGGGCTATGTCGTCGCTGTCCATACGGGCAATTATGGGGTTGCAGACCTGCTCTATGCCTCTGTTCAGCGAGGCTGTGAGTCCGAGGTTCTCTGCGTTTCGGACTATCGTCAGGCGGCGTCCCCAGACACTCTGCCAATGCTCTATCTCGTCAATCAGCTGCCCACCGAGTGGGCCGTCCTCCACCAGCACAATCTGCTTTGGCGGCAGCGACTGATTGTTAAGGCTGCACAGGGCCTTGTGCAGGTTGCGGGCCTTCTCGCCGTTATGTACGGCCATCAATACCGATATGTTTGAAGTTAAATCCATTGCTTACACTTGTTGTGTCAGTCCGTCCCGCAATCCTCTGACGATGCTCTTTATGTAGGCCATACGAGGCGATACGAGTAGCGGGTAACCGACAATTTTATAACATAGTTTTCTTAAATTGCGTCTTTTCCAGCTCTGCGGTGCGTTGCCGCGGCGTGAGAGCCATAGCAGGTTGCGAATCTGAAAGTACAGCCGTGCCGGTGTCGATATGTTGAGCCCTATGCCGAGGGTGCGTCTGTAACGCCCCTGCTCGTGCTCCATACTGAGGTCGGGTGCGACAAATATGCGTTGTCCGCACGCCCTCGCACGCCAGCACCACTCCTGATCCACGAAGTCGATGAAGAGCTTCTCGTTCATTCCGCCCGTACGCCGCAGAGCTGCTGCCGAGATAAGCGAGAAGGAGGCTATGATGCTGTGTGCCTCGTAGAATGTGTAGCCCTCCTGCTCTATTCGGCGTAGTATGCGTTCATCCTTCTTTCCTATGTAGGGCTCTCGGCTGTGACGGTTTATGGGCATCGGCCCTATGGCTGCCACATCGTATATGCGGCTCAAAATGCGGTGGCGACGACATAGCTCGGCTATGAGTCGTGGCGATGCTATGCTGTCCTGGTCGGCGAGCAGAACATATTGACAACCACGCCGCAGGAGGTGGCGTATGCCTATGTTCTGTGCTGCGGCAATGCCTCGGTTGGAGTATAGCGGTATGTATCGCACGTTGCTTTGGTGGGGTATGTTTCGATAGTTGTTCGTAGGCGAGTTATCCACCATGTAGAGCAGGTCCACCTGCTCGGCGAGAGCCTCCACCACGCGTTGCAGCAGCCCGAAGTCGGGATTGTACAAAACTATTACAGAGCCTGTCATAACATCGATTTATAAAGTTTCAAGTGTTCTTCGGCACACCTCTCCCAAGTGAAATGCTTGACGCGTTGCAGTCCAAGTGTCGTGAGGCGGTGGCGTAACTCTGCCGAGCCGAGCAACCTCTCCATCTCTGCCGCCAAAGCCTCACTCTCGTCGGGTGGGAAGTAGAGGGCCGCCTTGTCGGCAATCTCCGGAAAGCAACTCGCCTCGGCGAGCAGGCAGGGACAGCCGTAGGCCATAGCTTCGAGTATCGGCATACCGAAACCCTCATACTTCGAGGGAAAGACAAACATCTCGGCATCGGAGTAGAGGCGTGCGAGTGTCGCTTCGTCGGCCACCACAACCTCCATACGCTGCTCGATGCCCAGCTCGCGGAAGAGCCTCATCTCCTCCTGCGAGAAGGGCGTGCGTGTGCATATAACCCGCAGGTCGGGGTAGCGTGGAGCAATCTGCGAGAAGGCACGGGCGAAGGTTGTGAAGTTCTTGAAGGCGTGGCGTAGCCCCACAAAGAGTATGTAGGGGCGTTTAGGTGGCTCTATCGCTGCAAACTCTTCAGCAGGCAGTCGGCTCACGCCGTGATGTATCACCTTTATCACTTCGGGCGAAAGGTCGAAGTGCGAGAGCAGGTCCTGACGCGTATTCTCGCTGACGGCTATTATCCTGTCGGCACGTCTTAGCGAGGCGTGTTGCAGGCGAGCCATACGGCGATTGTAGTTGTGCGGTGTGAGGAAGTTAGTGTCGTGATAGGTCACGACCACGGGCCGCCGCCCCGCAGCACGAAGGCCAAAGGTGTCGAAGTTTGTCGGATGATATATGTCGTAGTCGCCACGTCGCAGCCGAAACGAGGAGTAGGGCTTGCCCAGCTCGGCCAGGAGTCGTCCTTTGTGGCGAAAATCCACCTGTGGCATAAACTCGCAACACCGCACAATGTCGTAGTGGCGTGCGTAGTGGTTGTTCGAGAGTGTCGCCGTGACCTCCCACGCCGAGGCGGGCAGGCGGTGGATGACCTCTGCGAAGTAGCGTGATACGCCTCCATAGGTCTGCGAGGCGAATATCTGGTGGTCGTAGAGTATTTTCATTGTCGTTGTGGTTAATCTTTCTCCAAAAGCGGCAGCACCTCACGCCGCCGTGAGGCGTACTCCTCGATGCCGAAGAGCAGGTTGTCGTAGCGGGCTGCGGGCGAGAGGTTGGCGGTGATAATCTTTGCGAAGGCCAGCACAATGGCTACGAGCAGCACCACCTGTCGCCAGCGAAAACGCAGGGTGGCGACATTGGTGTAGAGTATCCAGTAGCCGCATACGAAGAGTATGGGTATGCGTGTGGCGAGAACCTCTATCTCGTGGAATATGAGAAATGTTACATAATATATCCATAAGCAGTTGTAAAATATGCGGTTACTTCGGCGTTGCTGCTCCATACGACCATACAGCACCGTAAAGAGCAGTATGGCTATGGTGCGTTCTATGTGTCCGAACGACAGGGCGTAGGAGGCAGTGCTGTTCTGCACGTGGCTGGTCAGCTTGTCGTAGAGGACTGTGGGTTGCAGCACCCCCAGCGAGAGGATTATGCTGTTCACGACATTTATCCTGCCGAGAAAAATGATGTTTGCAAAAACTATTCCACACCAGCGGACCACAGAGCCTATGTTGCGGTGCAGCACGAGGTATGCGGGCAGATAGACCACCGATGAGAGATGAAATGTGATGCCGAGGGTGTTCAGCAGCATATATCTCGTTGCCCGCCTCTGCTCCAGTGCCGGCAGCGAGAGCAGAAAGAGGTCTATGGCCTTGGCGTTGCGGTAGAGGTTGAACTCTATTACAAGGCCGTTGTAGGCGATAAAAAAGAGGAAGGGCAGCACCAGCGACGAGGAGTAGCGGCGGAATGTGTGCCGGCAGACCCAGAGATCGATGAGTGAGCCGACAGCAACCCAGCCGAAGTAGTCAAAGCCGAGGCTCTTGAACACAGAGGAGTAGATGACGAAGCCCGGCTCAAACATATAACGGGTGAAGGAGGCCGATGTGAGGCGGTTTATCGTGGGCAGATCTTCGTAGAAGGGGTAGTAGTTGATAAAGTCGGAGTAGAGGTGTCCGCGAAGGCCGATGAAGAGCCATACAAGCATAAATGCCAATGCTCCTGCACGCCGTGGCGAGAGGAGGTGAATCTGCTTCTGCTCGTTCATATAGAGCCACAGCAACAGCAATGCTACGACTATGTAGGGCAGGGCCGTCAGCATAGAGCCTAATTCCGCAGCGAGAGTTGCAGATGTCGCACAATGAGTCGGCGTAACAGCGATGCACGATATTGTGTGCGTCGTCGCAGGAGCCTGTAACACAGCGAGTGCAGCGTAAGCGAAGTGAGATATATGTCGTTGGCCAGACGATGATATCGCCGTGAATGATTACGCTTGTAGTAGGTGTGCCGTCCCTGCTCGGAGAGCAGTATGCGGCGGCGGTTGATGTGTGCCTCCTCGAAGCTGCCGCCTTCGAGGTGTTGTATGCGTGCCTCGGGGTGCGATATTATATGCGGTCGCAGGCGTAGCAGACTCTGACAGAGGTCGGTATCCTCGTAATACATAAAAAAGTCTTCGGAGAAGCCGCCCACAGCCTTCACATCGGCACGGCGAGCCATAAGGTCGGCTCCCGTGATGTAGCCCACCCGTATCGGGCGTGAGGTGAAGTTGAAGTACCAGCGACGGGGCAGGAGTATCTTCTCGGGAAGATGATTCATCATATTGGCCACCTCCCAGCCTATCGAGGGGCGTTGCCGGCGGAACGAGAGCATAGGTTGCATATCGCGACCATAGAGATTACCTCCCACCACGGCCACCTTGTCGTGCGAGTCGAGATACATAGATAGTATGGCTGCGGCGTTGTTCAGCAGCAGCGTGTCGGGGTTGAGAAAGAGTATGTTACGCCCGCGAGCCACCGCAAGGCCGAGGTTGTTGGCCCGTCCGAAACCTATGTTCTCGTGATTGTAGATGTAGCTTATACGCCCATCTCTGGAAAAATGCTCCTTGCTGTCGTCGGTTGAGGCGTTATCCACCAGAATAACCTCAAACCGAATGCCCGTTGTGCAGGCATATATACTCTCGATACACGCTGCCGTGATGTGCCGCGTGTTGTAATTCACAATGATTATGGAAAGATCCATTATATACCCAAATATTGTCTAAATTCGCGGAAGTTAATGACGCACCAGCACGCCACACTCACGACGAAGGCTGTGCCTAACGCTATAAATGGGTTTTCGATTAGATGTGAGCAAGCAACGCATATCGCCACGCAGGGCAGCGAGAGCAGTGTGCTTCGCACAAAAAGTTTAACAGGAATCTTCACTATCTTTTTTCGCAAGACATATACAATATACGTGCCGGTTACAGCACTCTCGGCCGACAAAAGCACTATGGCAGAGCCTATGCTCTCCAAATGTGGCACAACAAAGATGTTTATGACTATACTCACCGCAGCACCTATGGCCGAGGCGGTGAGCAGAATCTTGTCGTGCTTCAACGGCATAATAATCTGAATGGCCAGCACCTGTGCTATGCCCGCCATAATCACCGCCGGAAGAATTATTCGCATAGGCAGTATCGCACCGCCGAAGTCATCACCTGCCAACAGGGCAATAATCTGCGGAGCCATAATCATACTGCACAGCACCAGCGGCACGCTGAATGTCGCCACCGCCGAGAACGACTTGTTGATCATCTCCTGAAACTTCTCCTCCTCGCCGGCAGCCACCAGAGCACTCATACGCGGCATCATCACATTGGTAAAGGCCGAGAAGAAACCGAGCATAACGGTATTGAGCTTGAAGGCGGTGGTGTAGTATCCCACCTCGGTATCGCCCGCCACAAAACCCAGATAGACCACATTGAGAGTGAGATACATCGAGGTCATTATCGAGTATATGCCGAGAGTGATGTTGCCTTGCATATACTTCGTCGAGAGCATATCCCGCCACGAAGGACGCACGAACTTGCGGACATAGGTGATATTCACAAGTGCATTCAGCACTACGGAGGCGACCGTCAGAGCAAAGAAGAGTATGTACTGGTCGCGGTTTTTGATGAACAGAAAAACCGAAACGACATACAGAATCCTTATGGCGATGCTTCGCAGCGTGATGTAGCGGAAATTCTCCATTCCCGAGAAGAACCACTCGATGACGAGTGCCGTAAATACAATCTTCGCACCGCCGATGAAGAACATCTCGGGGTGTGCCGACAGACGCGGAATGGAGGCTACGGCGATGGTATAGACCACCAGCGTCACGGCTGTAAATATCAGATTAAGACCCAGAATGTTGGAGAATACGCGGCTGCGTTGCTCCTCGTCGTGGCGTACGGCGGCAATCTCCCTCACACCTAACAGGCCTATGCCCATCGTGGCAAAGAGCAGGAAGTAATTGACCGTATTATCCACAAAGTTCACAAGACCTATTCTCTCGGCACCGAAGATGTGGGCCGTATAGGCAAACGTGATAAAGCCCGCCAGATATGATGACAGGTTGAGAATGCTCTTGTAGGCAAAGTTCTTCTTTATCGACGTCAGGGCCATTGTAGTTGAGTTTCGGTCTTTATTGTGGTTTGTTGTTGCGGTTTTGGCTGCTATCGGCCTCGGTACATCTCGTCGTAATACCTCTCGTAGTCGCCCGAGGTGATGTTGTTGAGCCACTCCTCGTTATCAAGATACCACCTTATGGTGCGTTCTATGCCCTCCTCGAATTGCAGCGACGGCTCCCAGCCCAGCTCGCGTTGCAGCTTGCTCGCATCTATGGCATAACGCAGGTCGTGGCCGGCACGGTCCTTAACGAAAGTTATCAGATCGTCACTTGCCCCCTCCGCATTGCCCAGCAGTCGGTCGCACGTGCGTACGATAACCCTTATCAGGTCGATGTTCCGCCACTCGTTGTGGCCGCCTATGTTGTAGGTCTCGGCCACCTTGCCTTTGTGGAATATGAGGTCGATGGCTCTGGCGTGGTCCTCCACATAGAGCCAGTCACGCACATTCTCGCCCTTGCCATATACGGGCAGAGGCCTGCGGTTGCGTATGTTATTGATAAACAACGGAATCAGCTTTTCGGGAAACTGATACGGCCCGTAGTTGTTCGAGCAGTTGGTGACGATGGTCGGCATACCATAGGTGTCGTGAAACGCCCTCACGAAGTGGTCGCTTGACGCCTTTGATGCCGAGTATGGCGAGTGCGGGTCATACTTCGTCTGCTCGGTGAAGAACTCATTGCCCATCTCCAAAGCACCATACACCTCGTCGGTTGAGATGTGGTAGAAACGCTTCCCCTCGTAGCCCTTCTCGTCGGCCTCCCACGCAAGGCGTGCGGCTTGCAGCAGCGACAGCGTGCCTATGACATTGGTTCTGGCGAAGGTGAAGGGGTCTTTTATCGACCTATCGACGTGGCTTTCGGCAGCGAGGTGAATAACGCCGTCAATCTTGTAGCGGCTGAACAGCCCGCACACCAGCTCAAAGTCGCAGATATCGCCCTTGACAAAGGTGTAGTTCTCCGCCTGCTCGATATCCTGCAGATTGGCAAGATTGCCAGCATAGGTGAGCTTGTCGAGGTTTATGATGTGGTAGTCGGGATACTTATTTACAAACAGACGCACGACATGGCTGCCGATAAATCCCGCACCACCTGTTATAAGAATCTTTTTCATCACTTGCTTTGATTTTGTGCCAACAGGCGTTTCAGACAGTAGAACATCGACTCCCGCCAGTGAGGAATCACGATGCCGAAGACCCGCTTTATCTTATCCTTGTCCAGCACAGAGTATGACGGTCTTGTCGCTTTTGTGGGGAAATCCTTGCTGCGGCAAGGCTCTATGTTACAGCGGCTGTTGCCCACAGCACGGGCTATCTCCACCGCAAAGTCATACCACGAACATACTCCCTCGTTGGAGAAGTGGTATATGCCCTCGCGGCCGGCGTACATATCGCCCTCGATTATCGAGAACAAGGCCAACGCAAGGTCGCCGGCATAGGTAGGCGTACCCACCTGGTCGAAGACCACATTTATATGCTCCCGCTCCGATGTGAGGCGTAGCATTGTTTTCAGGAAGTTGTTGCCGGCTTCCGAGTAGAGCCACGCCGTGCGGATGATTATCGCCTTGCAGCCCGACTCCGCAATGGCCTGCTCGCCTTGCAGCTTCGTGCGGCCATACACGCCCAGAGGTCGTGTCGGCATATCCTCGGATAGAGGTGTATTGCCTTCATCTCCAAATACATAGTCGGTGGAAATGTGGAAGAGTGTGGCGTTGTGTTTCTTTGCGGCACGGGCCAGATTACCCACTGCGTGAGCATTTATCGCCTCGGCCACCAAAGGCTCCTCCTCGGCCCTGTCAACATTGGTGTAGGCGGCACAATTTATAATCACATCGCATTTCTCGCTGCCAACCATTGCATCGACAGCCTTCGCATCGGTGATATCCAGCTCGGCAACATCGGTGAAGATGTAGTCATTTGGCGAAGCTCCGCCCAGACGACGCAGCTCGTAACCCAACTGACCATTGGCCCCCGTTACAAGTATCCTGTGCTTATTTGACATAATAATCTGTGTTATAATCGAATAGAGCCTCCTCCGCCTCTGCGAGTGTGGGGTGGTGCATATCCTTTACCGAGAGGATTATATCCTCCACCGGCAACTGCCAGTCGATGCCTATCGTGGGGTCGTTCCACGCGATAGCACCCTCGTTCTCGGGCGAGTAGTAGTTATCACACTTATATTGCAGTACGGCCTCGCTGCTCAACACCGAGAAGCCATGAGCAAAACCACGGGGGATGAAGAGCTGACGATGATTCTCGTCAGATAGCTCCACGGCGATATGCCTGCCGAAGGTGGGCGAGCCACGACGAATATCTACGGCCACATCCAGCACGCGACCCTGTGCCACACGCACCAGTTTCGACTGCGAGTACTCGCCACGCTGGAAGTGCAGACCTCGCACCACGCCATAGCACGACTTGCTCTGGTTGTCCTGCACAAACTCCACCTCTCGCACACTCTCGTTGAAACGCAGCTGCGACCAGCTCTCCATAAAGTAGCCGCGGGCATCGCCAAACACATCGGGCTCGATGATAACCACGCCCTCTATATCGGTAGAAATAACTCTCATCGCTAAAACTCTCTGTTTTTCTCCTCAATGACCTTCAACAGGTATCGACCATATTGGTTGCCCGCCATTATGCGAGCCATATCACGCATCTTCTGCTCCGTAATCCAGCCGTTGCGGTAGGCTATGCCTTCCAGACAAGCTATCTTCAAGCCCTGACGCTTCTCGATGACCTCCACAAAGATAGAGGCCTCGGCCAGCGAGTCGTGCGTACCCGTATCGAGCCACGCAAAACCGCGTTCAAAGCGTTTTACCTTCAACTCGCCCGCCGAGAGGAAGTGCTGATTTACAGATGTAATCTCCAGCTCGCCGCGAGCCGACGGCTTGATGCTCTTTGCCACCTCGACAACGCTGTTGGGGTAGAAGTAGAGTCCCACAACGGCATAGTTTGACTTTGGGTTTGCGGGCTTCTCCTCAATCGAGAGGCAGTTGCCCTCGCTGTCAAACTCCGCCACGCCATAGCGTTCGGGGTCATCCACCCAATAGCCGAATACCGTAGCCTTCTGCTCCTCCTCGGTTGTTCGCACCGCCTCGCGGAGCATATCCGCCAGACCGGCACCGTGAAAGATGTTATCACCCAGCACCAGACATACATTATCCTCGCCGATAAACTCCTCGCCAATGATGAAGGCCTGTGCCAGACCATCGGGAGATGGCTGTTCGGCGTAGCTGAATCTGACGCCATAATCCTCGCCACTGCCCAGCAGACGGCGGAAGTTAGGCAGGTCCTGCGGTGTCGAGATGATGAGTATGTCGCGTATGCCGGCATCCATAAGTGCCGATATAGGATAGTATATCATCGGTTTGTCATATATGGGCAGCAACTGCTTGCTGACGCCCTTTGTGATGGGGTAGAGGCGTGTGCCACTACCGCCGGCAAGTACAATACCCTTTGTCATAAACGACTATTTTTTACTGTTATAACTCTTAAACCACTCTATAAAACGACCTATACCCTCGTGCAGCGTCGTCTGCGGACGATAGCCAAATCGCTGTTCGAGGAGTGTCGTGTCGGCGAAAGTCCTCTCCACATCGCCCGCCTGCATAGGCATCAGTACCCTCTCGGCCTTGCGGTTGAGGGCCTGCTCTATCTCGGCGATGAACTCGTCAAGCATAACGGGTGACGAGCACCCTATATTGTATATTGCGTGCGGACGGTTATCCTCGCCCTTTACGGGTGGCTCGGCCAGAACCCGCACCACACCCTCGATGATGTCGTCGATGTATGTAAAGTCGCGTTGCATCCGCCCCTCGTTGAAGAGTTTTATCGGTTTGCCGCTTGCGATAGCCTCGGCGAAGAGCATAGGAGCCATATCGGGACGACCCCACGGCCCATAGACCGTGAAGAAACGCAACCCCGTAGCCGGTATGCCGTATAGCTTTGCATAGACGCTTGCCATCAGCTCGTCGCTTCGTTTTGTGGCGGCGTAGAGGCTCTCGGGCCTATCCACGCTATCCTGCTCGGCGAAGGGCGTCTTGCTGTTTGAGCCATAAACCGAACTCGACGAGGCATATACCAGATGCTTCACTGCGTTGTGGCGACAACACTCCAAGATGTTGAGAAATCCCACCACATTGCTCTCCACATAGGCAAACGGATTCTCCAGCGAATACCTCACGCCCGCCTGTGCTGCGAGATTGACCACCATATCGAAATGCTCCGTAGCAAACAAATTCTGCACCAAAACCCTGTCGGCTATATCGCCCACCATAAAGCGGAGTGCAGAGTGGCTCTTGCTTGGCAACATTACGCCATAATCTGCTATCGCGGAGTCTATGCCCACTTCGTGCAGACGGTCTGTTTTGAGCTGCGGAGAGTAGTAGTCGTTCATATTGTCGATGCCCACAACCTCGTAGCCGTCACGGAGCAACCTCCTGACGAGATGAAAGCCTATAAATCCGGCAGCACCACTCACAAGAACCTTCATCCGCTATCCGATTTTATAGTATGTAAATCCGTGCTCGGCCATCTCCTCGCTGTCGTAGATGTTGCGACCATCGAGTATCACGCGATGACGCATCGTGCGTTCCAAAACCGAGAGGCTCGGCATACGGAACTCCTTCCATTCGGTGATGAGTATTATGGCATCGCTGTCGATAGCGGCATCGTACATATCACGACAGTAAGTTATCCTGTCGCCCACCACAGCCTCGGCACTCGGCATAGCAACGGGGTCGTAAGCCTTTATTCGGCAGCCTGCGGCTATCAGCTTCTCAATCAGCACCAGCGAGGGAGCCTCTCTCACATCGTCGGTCTCCGGTTTGAAGGCCAGACCCCACAGCGTTATGGTCTTGCCTCGCAGGTCGCCCTCGTAGTGGCGTGACAACTTCTCGAAGAGTATTCCCTTCTGCTCCTCGTTTACCTGCTCGACAGCCTCCAATACCCTCATACGGCAACCATTCTGCTCGGCAGTCTTTATCAGAGCTCTCACATCCTTTGGGAAGCACGAACCTCCATAGCCGCAGCCCGGGTAGAGGAACTTGCGACCTATGCGTGTGTCGGCACCTATGCCCTTGCGGACCATATTCACATTGGCACCCACCTTCTCGCAGAGGTTAGCTATGTCGTTCATAAACGATATGCGTGTCGCCAGCATCGAGTTGGCGGCATATTTTATCATCTCGGCACTCGCCGTATCGGTGAAAATCATTCTCTCGCCCGACAGCATAAAGGGCTTGTAGAGGCGTGCC
The DNA here is from genome assembly GCA_017383445.1 of Alistipes sp. Lineage (GTDB taxonomy): Bacteria > Bacteroidota > Bacteroidia > Bacteroidales > Rikenellaceae > Alistipes. Next base: position 4,820 of record JAFNXQ010000063.1, on the reverse strand, counting down.
ATAATCTTGCGGGCACGGTCACTCTCCGTACCGACGATGACTCTGTCGGGGGTCATAAAGTCCTTTATGGCTGCTCCCTCCTTCAAAAATTCGGGGTTTGAGGCTACATCGAAAGGTATATCCTCGCCACGACGCTGCAACTCCTCACGCACAACCTCCGTAACACGGTGTGCCGTACCTACGGGAACGGTTGATTTGGTCACGAGCATCGTGTAGCGGTTGATGTGGCGACCGAAGGTGCGAGCCACCTCCAGCACCTGACTCAAATCGGCAGCTCCCTCGGCGTCGGGAGGAGTACCTACGGCCGAGAATACAATATCCACGCCGTCAATCACCTCACCAAGGTCGGTGGCGAATGTCAGACGGCCGGCATTCTGATTTCGTGCAACCATCTCTTCCAGCCCCGGCTCATATATTGGGATGATACCCTGTCGGAGCTGCTCTATCTTTGTGGCGTTAATATCCACGCACACCACATTCACACCCATCTCGGCGAAGCAGGCTCCCGATACGAGCCCAACATAACCTGTGCCTACGATAGCAATATTCATATCTCTAACATTTTAGCATTTTACTCTCTTTAAGATGCGAGTATAATGCAACTTATATGCCTTTATATACAAAGGTATTGGTTTTTGCGTAATGCTCAAAATTATTAAATCTTTTTTTCGCTATAAAGGTCTTTTAGGAGTATTATTGTATATTTGTTGTACGAAAATTGCAGCGTACTACGTTGTATATAAAAACTATGATATTATGAAACGAATTGTATTGGTCTTCGCATTTTTGTTTAGTGTCGCCGTAGCAGTGGCGGCCGATGATAAACCTGTGACTCGTGAGCAGCTGCCATTGGCGGCACGAGAGTTTATGGATAAATATTTTGCCGGTATCAAGCCCACGCTTATTATGCGGGACGACGATGTGATGTATAAGGATTATGAGGTGGTGCTGAGTGATGGCACACGCATTGATTTCTCCTCATTGGGTGAGTGGCAGGAGATAACCGTTCGCAACGGCTCGGTGCCTGCGGAGCTTATCCCGGAGGGCGTGACACACTATCTCTCGCAGCACTATCCCGATGTCGATGTGAGGCGTGTGGACCGCGGTCGCCGTAGCTTCGAGGTGGAGTTGTCAAACGGCTTTGAACTCACCTTCGACAAGCACGGTCGCCTGATAGATATCGACGATTAAAGCTCATCGGAAAACGGCAGGAAAAGAAGAGGGGGTTGCTCAACAAATTGTTGGACAACCCCCTTCTTGTTATTCGTCGTAACTGCTGTTATCCCAGCAGTGGGTACATAAATCCTCCTTCGGCAGACCTATCGCTTCAACCAGGTCATCAAGACGCTGGAACTTCAACGAGGTGAGTTGCAGGTGGCGGCACATGATGTTCACCATCTCCTTATGCTTCGGGTTGTCGGGGTCGGCATACTGCTCAAATATTGCATCAGATATGTCGTCACGACCCTCCATATCGCGAATCACACGGCGTGCATAGAGGTCGTAGGTGCTACGCGATGTCGAGAAGTTGAGGAAGCGGCAGGGGAAGATAAGCGGCGGGCAGGCGATACGCATATGTACCTCCTTGACTCCGCTGTCGAGCAGCTTCACCACATTATCCTTCAACTGCGTGCCACGCACGATGCTGTCGTCCATAAAGAGAATCTTCTGATCGCGTGTGAAGCGACTGTTGGGCAGCAACTTCATCTTTGCCACCAGGTCACGCATCTTCTGATTCTGCGGCATAAAGCTACGCGGCCAGGTAGGTGTATATTTCACAAATGGACGTTTGTAGGGTATGCCCTTCTCGTTGGCATAGCCTATGGCGTGTCCCACACCCGAGTCGGGGATGCCGGCTGCGAAGTCGGGCTGTATCTCATTATCGCGGCGAGCCATAGCAGCACCGCAGCGATAGCGGCAGTCCTCTACATTTATGCCCTCATACCAAGCCGAGGGGTAGCCATAATATATCCACAGGAACGAGCATATCTGCTTGCGTTTGCCGGGAGGTGTTACCTGATGTATGCCGTCAGCCGAGATACGCACAATCTCGCCCGGGCCCAGATCCCTCACATAGTTATAGCCGAGGTTGTCGAAGCTGGAGCTCTCGCTGGCACACACATAACCCTTCTCGTTCTTGCCTATCGAGATGGGTGTGCGACCAAACTTGTCGCGAGCCGCATATATGGCGTGGTCGGTGAGTATAAGCATCGAGCAAGAGCCCTTTATCTTCTTGAACACCAGCTCTATGCCATCCTTGATTGACGAGCCGAGCCCAATGAGTATCGCCACCAGCTCCGTAGCGTTGATGTTTCCACTCGACAGTTCGGCAAAGTGGTGTCTGTCGTCGAGCAGCTCCTTCGACAACTCCTCGATGTTGTCGATGCGAGCCACCGTAGCCACTGCGTAGCGACCCATATGCGAGGTGATGGTTATGGGTTGTGATTCGTTGTCGGAGATTACTCCAACGCCCATCTTCGCCTCTCCGAATTTGGGCAGCTCACCCTCAAACTTATTACGGAAATAACCATCTTCAAGCGAGTGTATCGAACGCTTGAACTTACCATCTTCCACAAAGGCCAAACCGGCACGTTTGGTACCGAGGTGCGAGTGATAGTCGGTGCCGTAAAAGACATCGTTCACACATTCTATGCGGGAAACACATCCAAAAAAGCCTGACATAGTGCGTTATTTTATTTAGTTAAACTACTCTTTGTTGAACAACCGTTTGTGGTTGTTCCTGAAAAAATAAACGCAACTCACATAGGAAGTTGCGTTTAGTGTTAGTTGATTGATTTGCGGTCGGGCGATATATGCTCGGGGGCAGCGGCCTCCATTTCGTTCTGCATCGTTACCATAGCTACCGCCTCTTCCGCAGCCGTGCAGTCGCCTATCGCGACGGGCATATTCCACGTCATCTGCAACTTGCTCACGCCATAAAGCATAGTGGCATACTCTGCCGAAGGCTGGCTCTCTGCAAGAATGATGACTGCATCAACATCGGTATATTCGGCGAAGAACTGCACAACCAGAGTGACATTCTGTACTCGTGGGGCGTGCTTGACCAATATGTTTTGGTCGCTGCAACCCAGAGCCTTCAAACTCTCAACGCACGCCGTAAGGTTGCGTTGGCCGAATGAGGCCTGCTCCTCCACCAGAATAACACCAATCTTCAATTGTCCCACCTCTTCTATTGCCTTGTCTTACCTACTGACAACTATTTAGCCAATTTAAGTGCGTTGGCAGCCTCGGGAGAGTTAGCGTACTTGTCGATGATAACCTCCAAGCACTCCTTTGCCTTCGCCTCGTTGCCGAGAGCGGTGTAAGCCTGTGCAGCCTTACGCAGATACATAGGTGCAGTGTAGAGGTTGTCGCTAACCTTTGCAGCAGCCTCAAAAGCGGCAGCAGCAGCGGCGTTGTCGCCCTTCTCAACTGCGATGTCGCCCTTCAAACCGGCAGCCATAGCGTTGATAATCTCACCGGGAGTACCCTTCACATTCTTGAACTTTGCAAGGTAGCTCTCTGCTGCCTCTACCTCACCCAAACGGATTGAGCAAGCAGCTGCGTAGAGATTTGCAAGGTTACCAGCGGGAGTGTTGCCATACTGCTCTGCAACCTGTGCGAAGCCGGGAGTGTTCTCGTCGCCGTTGAGTGCCAATGCGAGGTCAGCGTTCTGCTGCTCGAACTGATACTGTGCTTTATAGAGCATCTCCTGTGCGGCCTGCATACGAGGCTCGCTTACGAGCTTCTTGTAGCCAAAGATAGCGGCTGCCAATACAAAAATAGCAATCATAGCGATTACCACCGCCTTGCTATGCTTCTCAAAGAAATTTTCGGTCTGTGCCTGTGCCTGTGCCAGTGCCTCCTCCTGGGGAGTCATTACCTGTTTTGCCATAATTTTTTATTGTTTTTAGTTAAATTTTCACTCTTTCAAAATGCAAAAATATAATAAAAAATGCAAAAAACACATAAACTCGTGCCGAAAATGAGAATAGGAGTGCCGAAAAGTGATTTATCTCGCCGAAAAATCCTACCTTTGTAGAGGTAAAACGGTGAAAAACTCAAAAAAAACGATGGCGTATGCGGCTTAAAAAGTTGTTGCTCATAAATTTTAAGAATCTGACACAGGCGGAGGTCGAACTGTCGGAGGGTATCAACTGCTTTGTGGGCGATAACGGAGCCGGCAAAACCAATATCCTCGATGCGGTCTATTATCTGGCGATGTCGAAGTCGGCCTTCACGATGACCGATGGCCAGAGTGTGCATCACGGCGAGGAGTTTTTTGTCGTTGAGGGCTCCTATCTCACCGATGACAACCGTTCGGAGCTGGTCAATTGCTCCTTCTCGCGGCGTGGCGGTAAGGTACTGAAACGCAACGGGAAAGAGTACGATCGTATGGCCGACCATGTGGGTTGTTTCCCCGTCGTTATAGTCTCTCCGCAGGACAGCTCGCTTATCTCGGACGCAGCCGAGGAACGTCGCCGCTATCTCAACAGCTTCATCTCGCAGATTGACCGTCAGTATCTCAATTCGATGATGAGATATAACACCATTCTGGCGGAGCGTAACCGCTTTCTGAAGGGCTCGTCAGATGAGTCGATGTTGCAGATTTACGATATGCAGCTCTCGGAGCACGGCACACGCGTATATGAGTGTCGCAAGGCCATTATTGAGAAGATGCAACCACTTGTTGCAGAGTATTATAAATATCTGTCGGAGGACCGCGAGCAGGTTGAGATTTCCTATCGTTCGGAGCTTGCTGATATGGCTATGGGAGAGCTGTTGCTGCGTTCTCGCGAGAGGGATATTGTCAATCAGTT
>JAFNXQ010000062.1 GCA_017383445.1 Alistipes sp. | reverse complement strand
TATAATTAAAACTTATAGTAAAATGACTAACGATTTGGAATTAACAGTATTGTCAAAAGCTCAAAAATGGCTGGATGGTGACTATGATGCTGCCACAAAAGAGCAGGTTAAGTTGCTGATGGACAATGATATGAAGGAGCTTACAGAGAGCTTCTATAAAGACTTGGAGTTTGGAACCGGAGGCCTGCGAGGCATTATGGGCGTGGGTTCTAACCGAATGAATATCTACACTGTAGGTACTGCCACTCAGGGACTTGCTAACTATTTGAAGAAGAACTTTGCAGGCGAGAAAGTTCGTGTCGCTGTGGCACACGACAGTCGTAACAACTCTCGTATGTTTGCGGAGAGAGTTGCTGACATTTTCGCATCTAACGATTTCGAAGTCTATCTGTTCGATTCACTCCGTCCCACTCCCGAGCTCAGCTTCGCTATTCGCGAGTTGAAATTGCACTCTGGTGTGGTTATCACCGCTTCGCACAACCCCAAGGAGTATAATGGTTATAAGGCATACTGGACCGATGGTTCGCAGGTAACCTCTCCTCACGATGTAAACATCATCGACGAGGTTGCGAAGATTACCGAGAACTCGCAGGTTTTGACCGGCAAGAACCCCGGCAACATAACAATCCTCGGTGAGGAGTTCGATAAGATCTATCTCGACCGCATTAAGGCTGACATTCAGCTCTCGCCGGAGTCTGTTGCGAAGTATCACGATATGAAGATTGTCTATACACCGCTTCATGGTGCCGGCATGCGTTTGGTTCCCGCATCACTCAAGAACTTCGGCTTTACCAATATTATAATGGTGCCCGAACAGGCGGTTATCGATGGTAACTTCCCCACTGTTGAGTCACCCAATCCCGAGGAGCGTAAGACTATGGCTATGGCTATTGAGTTGGGTCGCAAGGAGGGTGCTGACCTTGTGCTGGCTACCGACCCCGATTCTGACCGTATCGGTGTTGCGTTGCGTAATGGCAAGGGTGAGTATGTGTTGCTGAATGGTAATCAGACACTTACTCTCTTGATGAGCTACCAGCTTACCCGTTGGGCAGAACGTGGCGATCTGGATGGCAACCAGTATGTTGTTAAGACCATCGTTACATCTATGATGCCTAACGCCGTAGCCGAGCATTTCGGCGTGAAGTGCTATGACTGCCTCACCGGCTTTAAGTATATCGCCAAGATTATCCGTCAGAATGAGGGTAAGGCGAAGTATATCGGTGGCGGCGAGGAGAGCTTCGGCTATCTTGCCGGTGACTATGTACGCGATAAGGATGCTGTGTCGGCTTGTGCATTGGCTGCCGAGGCTGCTGCGTGGGCAAAGGATACTATGGGTCTTACGCTCTACGAGTGGTTGCAGGAGTTGTATGTTAAGTATGGCTTCTATCGTGAGTCATTGGTATCTGTTGTTCGCAAGGGCAAGGAGGGTGCCGAGGAGATTCAGCGTATGATGGTCGATTTCAGAGAGAATCCTCCCAAGGAGTTGGCTGGCTCGGAGATTTTGACTATCCGCGATTATAAGTCTTTGCAGGAGTTGAATGTTCGTAGCGGTGTTCGTACTCCTATTGAGCAGGATGCAAGCAATGTGTTGCAGTGGATTACTGCCGATGGTACTATCGTGTCGGTACGTCCTTCGGGTACAGAGCCCAAGATTAAGTTCTATTTCGGCGTTAAGGAGCCTTTGACAAGTGTTGCTGATTATGAGGCTGTTGAGTCGCAGCTTGATGCTAAGATTGAGAGAATCAAGAAGGATTTGAATCTTATCTAACAGAATCTGTTTCTGACGATTTGCATAGGCCACTCTCCGAATACGGGGAGTGGCTTTTTTGTGCCGAGTGAGGTCGGTTGCTTAAAAAGTTGTATCTTTGTGGTCGCAGAACAATAAAATATATTTCCTATGAAATCATTCGGCCTGCCCCGCTCTTTGGCGTGGGGTTTTCTGGGTATCCTTATCTTTACTATGGGAGTCGGCATCGAACAGACGTGGCTCAGTAAGTATATCCAGCAGCAAGGAATGGATAACGAACTGTTATTCACGGTCTATGGTATAGCCGTTGCTATTTCGTCGTGGCTGTCGGGCGTTATTGCCGAGACCGTTGGCGTAAGACGCACGATGACGATTGGTTATCTGCTCTTTGCCGTGGGTATGGCTTTGTTTGCGGGTGTGGGTATGACCAATATGAACTATCCTGTTCTGGTGGCCACCTATGCTTTGAAGGGTTTGGCTTATCCTCTCTTTGCCTATACCTTCATCGTGTGGATAACCTATCGCGTGGGTAAGAGTGAACTGGGAACGGCACAAGGCTGGTTCTGGGTGATGTGCACGGGCGGTATGGATGTCTTGGGTGCCTATTACGGAGCCTTTGCCAAGACGGAGTTCGGAGTTGTGACGGCATTGTGGACCGCTGTTGCGTTTGCTTCGGTGGGTGCGGCTATGGCTCTGTGGCTCAATCGTTCGGAGGATAAAAATCTCTTTGGTGGCGATGAAGCGGCGGCGGAGAGTGAGGATAAGGGCTCGAAAATCAAGGAGTTGGTGCGAGGCTTGACGATTATCAAAGATGAGCCCAAGGTGCTTATGGGTGGTATCGTGAGAATGATAAATACCCTATCCTACTTTGCTTTTCTGGTCTTTATGCCACTATATTTGATGTCGTATGGCATTGACGATAGTGCGTGGGCTACGATTTGGGGTGCAGCCTTCTTCTGCAATATCATTTTTAACCTTGTCTTCGGTGTTGTGGGCGACCGCATAGGCTGGGGGCGTACCGTAGGATTTTTCGGCTGTATGGGTTGTGCTGCGAGTGTGCTACTATTCTATTATTCGCCGATGATATGCAACGAATTTTGGTTTATTCTGCTCTGTGGCTGCCTTTGGGGCGTGCTTCTGGCAGGTTTCGTGCCTGTGGGTGCGTTGGTGCCTTCGTTGGTTGAGAAGCGTAAGGGAGCAGCTGTGTCGGTGCTTAATCTCGGTGCCGGTATGGCGGCATTTGTCGGCCCACTACTCGTTAAATTGCTCAAGGAGCCTCTCGGCTACGAAGGTATTGTATGGACTCTGTCGGGCATATATCTCGTTGGAGCAGCTATGACCTACTACATCAGCCGCGAGAAAAAATAGACAAATTTTCTCTGTGGATTGTAATGTCATTCTGAGCATTTGTTTTTTAGACTCTCGCGTCGCTACGCTTCTCAGAGTGACGAAAAACAAATGCGTGAGAATCTATTTTTTAATAACAAGCCTAAATATTATAATTCCGTTATAATTTTACTATGTACTTCAGTACATAGTATTTTTTTTCTTGTAAAAATAACTAAACAATTAGTTGTGAAACTAAAATATTAGTTATATCTTCGCATCAGGAAAATGAACTAAACTATTAGTT
>JAFNXQ010000061.1 GCA_017383445.1 Alistipes sp. | reverse complement strand
AGCCTGACATCTGTTACTATTCCCAATAGCGTAACAACGATTGGAAGTCAGGCATTCGAGGGTTGCAACAGCCTTACATCTATCACCATTCCCGATAGCGTAACGGAGATTAGAGGTGGTGCATTCTATGGTTGCAGCAGCCTTACAAAGGCGGTTATTGGCAGCGGAGTAAAGAAGATTGGATATTCTGCTTTTCAGAATTGTATAATCTTGAATGAGATTATTTGCAAGCCTACAACACCGCCGACAGGAAGTCTTTATAGCGGTAAATGGGATGCCTTTAATGCAATCGGCACCTCTGCCAAGATTTATGTTCCCGTAGGCTCCGGCGAGGCGTATAAGACAGCCCAATATTGGAGCAACTACGCTTCAATAATCGTCGAAAAAGCGATGTAATCTGACACGAAACCGAAAAAAACACGGGCGTATGTTACAGCAACATACGTCCCTCTGAAACAATAAAAAATGCGGAGCAAAACTCCGCATTTTTATTTTGTGCCTGTAAGTATTACTCCTCCTGACGGTAAGTATGCTCTACATAGATTGCACGCTGCATAGCCTCACGCTTTGCGATTGATGGCTTTGTGAAGTACTGACGACGACGCAACTCCTTCAAAACACCTGTACGCTCGTACTTACGCTTAAACTTCTTGAGAGCTCTCTCGATATTCTCGCCCTCTTTTACCGGCATGATAATCATAATTGTATTCTTTTTTAATTGTTTTCTAATAATTTTTGCGGGATGTTGCGGGCTATCCCCTGCCCTGCTTTCTGCGAGCCTCACCGCTACGGCGGCACAATGCTCTGGTAAAAAACTAACTCTCTACTCGGTGGCACGAAGCCTAAATCGAAGATACGGAGCCAAACGCTTGGCCTCCTCTTCGGTGAATATGTTCTGTTCTACCATCTCTTCGATTCTACTCCAACCTCCTTTCAATTGTCGTTGTTTTACAATACGCCTCAAAGCCTGCGACGATATATAGGGATGCCGCATCAAACTTTTTGGACTCGCAAAGTTAATATCAATTTTTGTAATTTTGCAACTATCGCAGCAAATTTGTGCGAAAAATCTTTCATAATTGCGTTCTGTGATGCATTTTAGCTCACAAAGTTGCTCTACGGAGTAGTATCCGCCCAGCAATTCGCGATAATGCACTATCTCGGCAGCACTCCTCTCGCCTATGCCATAGACCCGACGCAAAGCCGCCGTATCGGCCGAATTTATCTCCACAAGGCTATCCTCCGCAGGCAACTCCTTGCGTAGAGTATCGAACACGACATAGGGCAATATACGGTCGGCCATACTGTCGCTGATGACATAGCAGTCACGCAGCTCCTCCTCGTCACGCAGTCCGCCGAGCATCTTAACATATCGCACGATAACCTCGGCCTGACGACGCGAGAAGCCCAGACGATAGAGATATTGAGCCGAGGCGGTATCTATCATAAAGGGTTGCAACGCCACCGTATCGCGAGTACGGTGACGCCTCTCATAGCGTAGAGAGTCGTGGCGTGGATAGTCGTTATTGTATTTGGGGCGTATGGCATACTCCTCATCGATGACGATATAGGGTTTCAGCACCGCATATAGTGAGTCGGTCATACCCGTCACAAGGGCCAAGTCCTCCTTCATACGGTACTGCTTGCCATACTTACGCCAACGCACAATGCCGACTGCGACATTGGCCGGCACACCAGCCTCACGCAATTGCTCATACTCAAAAGTATTAGGGTTAAAGGGTTGCAGAACGATGCTGTCACGCCTGTCGTATTTCTCGATATCCTCTTCGAGCATCAACGGGCGTTGCCTCTCATAGGAAAAGGCAAGTAACAGAATAATTAAAAACAGAGGAATAAGCAGCAACAGACCTCGACGTTCCTCATCCGAAAACCAACTCATAACGGCAACAGATTCTTACCACTCGGCCTTATCCGAGAGCCACAGTTTGCGATAACGACGCGAGGGCGACTCCAGCTCCTCACCCAGGCCATACTCCGCCCATCGAGAGGTAACATAATGAATAGTCTCAACCGACGACATAACCACATTGGGGAAGCGTTTTGGGTTACCCTCCACGCCCGGGTGCTTACTGCGGGCATCAAACAGCAGCTCGCCGCCCGACAGGAACTTAACATCGCGGCGTGGGTCAGTATTGGCCGCTGCCAACCACAGCAAATCGCTGTCACGCATATTACCCGCCGCAGCGTAGTCGAACAGGGCAACATACTTTATGCCTGCGATATTATTGTGTCGCAGATACTCCTCGACATCGACCTTCGCGGGGCGTTCTCTGTCGGCAAACAATACCAGCAGACCATACTCCTCAACAAACGATGTCATAAAGAGTTGCACACCTCCTGCCGGCTCTGCCGTGCGAGGCTCTGCGATAGGCTCTGCGGGGGCATCAGAACGCACCTTTGTAAGGTCAAAGGCCATCTTACCTCCAAAACCACAAGTGGCTGTAGCGTGGTCCAGCACATCAAGCACGCCCTCCGAGAATATGATATCGCGGCGAGTATCTATTCGCCGCAACAGACGGCCAAGCGTTTGATAGGAACGTATAGGCTCGTCAGCCGACGCTATGAGCAGATACTTATTGAACATCATCTGCCCTGCTCCCCACAACGACTGTGCCACCTTCTGTGCCTGACCCATATAGCGTTGTTCGATGCTAACTGCAGCTATATTGTGTGACGTTCCCTCAACGGGCATCCACAAATCCCTCACCTCGGGCTGAACGGCCAGACGGATAGGAGCAAGGAAAATCTTCTCGGTAGCCTCCGAGATATAGGCATCCTCCTGCGGAGGTACGCCCACAACCGTAGCAGGATAAATCGCATCACGGCGATGTGTGATGCAGGTTATATGGAATTTTGGATAGTAATCTTTCAGCGAATAGAAGCCCGTATGGTCGCCAAAGTCGCCCTCCAAAACCTTATCTTCCGCAGGATCGACATATCCCTCAATCACAAAGTCGCAATCTTCGGGGATGCGGATATCGCAGGTCAGTGCTTTAACCAACCTGACCGGCTTGCGACGCAGAAAACCGGCCAACAGATACTCGTCCATATTATCGGGCATAGGTGCCGTAGCGGCAAAGGTATATGCAGGGTCGCCACCCAACGTAACCACCACCGGCATACGCTTTCCCAGACGTTTATAGCCGTCATAGTGTCGTGCTCCCGTCTTATGGATATGCCAGTGCATACCCGTTGTATGCCCATCGAAGCGTTGCATTCGGTACATACCCACGTTACGCACACCCGTATCGGGGTCAAGAGTATTTACCATAGGCAGCGTCACGAACGCACCGCCGTCATTTTCCCAAGAGGTAAGCAATGGCAGGCGTTCTATATCGGCATCCTCGCCCTGCCACACCACCTGCTGACACTCGCCACGTCCCGACACACTCTGCGGAAACCACTTCGCCACATCGCTTAGAAGCGGCAGCATCTTCATCTTCTCCCACAGCGTAGCCTTGGGCGAAAGAGCATCACCCAAAAGAGCTGATATTCTGTCGCCTATATCCTCCAATCGTTCAACGCCCAGAGTCATAGCCATTCTGCGTTTCGAGCCCATCATATTGGTCACAACGGGGAACTCCGTACCCGTATTTTCAAACAGCAGGGCTTTTCCTCCGCCCTCACTCTTCGCCATACGATCGGTAATCTCGGCAATCTCAAAGCGAGTCGAAACGGGTGCTGTAACCCTTATCAACTCCCCTTCACTCTCTAAACGTTCGATATATTCTCGCAGATTTCGATACATAGCGATACGCGTTATAACTTTATATCGTAGATATGGATTATACCCTCCAAGCGACCATCGTCATCGGTAACCAGCAGAGCATTCACCTTGCACGATGTCATCATCTTCTCGGCATCAATCAGTTTGGCATCAGCCGCAATGACCTTCGGCTGACGCGAGGCGATATCTATAGCTTTAAGGTCAAAGAACTCTACCCTGCGACTATCCATCGCACGACGCACATCGCCATCGGTAACAACACCCTCAACCCTGTCATTATCAACAATCACAGCAAGTCCCACCCCGCCTTTGTTTATCTGATGAATCATCTCCGCCATATCACATGCCGAGCCTACAACGGGCAGATTGCGACTTCGCATAACATCGCCCACAGTGAGCAGCAGACGACGGCCAAGCGTACCTCCCGGATGCAGACGGGCAAAGTCCAGAGGAGAGAAATCTCTCGCCTTCATCAATGCCACAGCCAAAGCATCGCCCATAGCGATTTGTGCCGTTGTAGAGGTTGTAGGAGCAAGCCTCAACACGCAAGCCTCCTGCTCGACATTTACCGAGAGATGAATATCGGAATTCTTCGCCAGCGACGACTCCTCATTGCCCGTCAAAGAGATAAGCAGATTTTTGTTTGAATGGATGAACGGGATAATTTTCAGCACATCATCGGTCTCGCCAGAATAGGAGAGTGCCAGCACAATATCATCGGGCGAAATCATACCCAAATCACCGTGAAAAGCCTCGCCCGGGTGCAGGAAGAAGCTCGGCGTACCGGTACTTGCCAGCGTAGCCGCTATCTTTCGGCCTACAAGGCCTGACTTACCCATACCCGTCACAACGACCTTACCCTTGCAGGCAAGCATACGATCAACAGCCGTCACAAACCTCTCATCGAGGCTCACGGCCATACGATTCAGTGCCTCGGCCTCAACCTCAAAGGTATGGCGAGCCAAATCGAGTATCTCCTGTGAAGTCAATCCACTCATATCTTTATCCAATTATAACAGGCTTTTTACTACCTCCTCAAAATCATCAAGACGCAACATATTGGCACCATCACTCAACGCCTCATCGGGCGACGGATGCACCTCAAAGAAGAAACCGTTAGCACCAAAGGCCTTCGCCGCCTGTGCCATAGCGGGTACAAACTCGCGGTTGCCACCCGTCGTACCGGCATTGCCTCCGGGGCGTTGTACACTATGCGTGCAGTCCATAACAACCGTAGGGGCAAATTTTCGCATATCGGCAATATTGCGGAAATCGACTATCAGATTGTTGTAGCCAAACATATTTCCGCGTTCGGTGAGCCACACCTCCCCGGCACCCGACCTTACGGCCTTATCGTAGGGGTAACGCATATCCTCGCCAGAGAGGAACTGTGCCTTCTTGATATTGACAATTTTGCCCGTCTGTGCCGCCGCCACAATCAAATCGGTCTGACGACACAAAAAAGCGGGTATCTGCACCACATCAACAACCTCACCCGCAGGTGCTGCCTGAAAAGCCTCGTGAATGTCGGTACAGAGCTTCAAGCCCCACTTCGACTTAACGTCCGAGAGCATCTGCAAGCCCTTATCCAGACCTACGCCACGATACGACGAGAGTGACGTTCGGTTAGCCTTATCGAACGACGCCTTGAAGATAATATCCACGCCATAGCGTGCATTTATCTCCACTATCTTCGCCGCAACGGCATCCAGCAACTCGGCCGACTCTATAACACAAGGCCCTGCGATAAATCGTTTCATATCAAATAGTTTTCAGTCGTTATTTCAACGCCAACTTCAATACTTCGTCAATCATTCTGACATAATGGAACGTAAGGCCCTCCAAATATTCGGCCTTTATCTCCTCAACATCCTTACGGTTATCCTCACAGAGAATAAGCTCCTTTATTCCGGCACGCTTGGCGGCAAGAATCTTCTCCTTGATGCCGCCCACAGGCATTACCCTGCCACGCAGCGTCATCTCGCCCGTCATGGCAATACGTTCCTTGACCTCACGACCCGTGAATGTCGAGACAATAGAGGTAACCATCGTGATACCTGCCGATGGGCCATCCTTCGGAATAGCACCCTCGGGAACGTGTATATTGAGGTTCTTCTTCTCAAATAGCTCGGCCGCAATCCCCAGCTCCTCGTGGTGTGCCTGCACCCACTCGTAGGCAATCGTCGCCGACTCCTTCATTACATCGCCCAGATTACCCGTAAGGCTCAACGCACCCTTACCCGGCGTCAGGACTGACTCTATGTAGAGGATGTCGCCACCCACGGCAGTCCATGCCAGACCAGTCACAACGCCTACCATACCGGCAATCTCATACTCGTCGTTACGGAACTTCGCCTTACCCAGAATCTTCTCGATATCCTTGGCCGAGAGCTCTGGGGCAAACGCCTCATTGAAGGCTATCTGCTTGGCTCTTGCACGCGACAGCTTCGCAATCTGCTTATCCAATGAACGGACACCCGACTCACGGGTATAGTCCGAGATAATCTTCTCCAGAATCTCGGTCGTGAGAATCATCTCACTCTCACGCAGACCGTGAGCCTCACACTGCTTCTTGACGAGATGCTCCGAAGCGATATGTATCTTATCTTCGAGAATATAACCCGGAATGTTTATCATCTCCATACGGTCACGCAATGCAGGGTTTATGGCTCCTATATCGTTGGCCGTAGCGATGAACAGAACCTTCGACAAGTCATACTCCGCATCGAGGTAGTTATCGTGGAAAGTGGTATTCTGCTCGGGGTCAAGCACCTCCAACAGTGCTGACGAGGGATCACCGTGATTGCTCACCGTAATCTTATCGACCTCATCGAGGATAATCACGGGGTTTGACGAGCCACAACGCTTAATGGTCTGAATAATACGGCCCGGCATAGCTCCGATGTAGGTGCGGCGATGTCCGCGAATCTCCGACTCGTCATGCAGACCGCCCAGCGAGATACGGCCGAACTTACGACCCAAAGCCTCGGCAACAGAACGACCCAGCGAGGTCTTACCCACACCCGGAGGGCCATACAGGCAGAGGATAGGCGACTTCAAATCGCCCTTCAACTTAATGACGGCAAGATGCTCCAATATGCGGTCCTTGACCTCCTCCAAACCGAAATGGTCGTCATCGAGCTGCTTGCGGGCAAACTCCAAATCGAGGTTATCCTTCGTTACATCATTCCACGGAAGCTCCAGCATAAGTTGCAGATAGGTCATCTGAACAGAGTACTCCGCAACAGCAGGGTTCAGGCGTTCCACCTTCGAGAGCTCCTTCTCGAAAATCTCACCCACCTCCTTTGGCCAGTTCTTCTTCGCAGCGGCCTCACGCATCTTATCAATCTCGGCATCGGTCGTATCGCCCAGCTCGTCCTGAATGGTACGCATCTGCTGCTGCAGGTAGTAGTCACGCTGCTGCTTGTCTATCTCACGCTTGACCTTCTCCTGAATCTCGTTTTTGAGCTCCACCATCTGCTGCTCACGCACCAGTATCTCCAACAGTTTGCGAGCTCGTGCCAGCAGACCCGGAGCCTCCAATAGAGCCTGACGGTCCTCGTCGGTGAAGTCCATATTGGTACAAACGAAGTTTATCAGTCCACGTGGCGAGTCGATATTCTTCAAGGCAAAAACAGCCTCCTTGGGCAGTGCCGAAGAGATATTTATGATGTTAAGAGACACCTCACGCACCGAATCGACCAAAGCCTGAAACTCCACATTATTCTCATCGGGCTGCGAATCGCGAATAGAACGTACCACAGCCTTCAAATATGGCTCCGACTGCAAGTATTCGCCAACCTCAATCTTCTCCAAACCACTCAAAATGACCGTAAGGTTACCGTTGGGCATCTCCAGAATCTTGATGATGCGTGCCGCAGTACCAATCTTGTACATATCGTCGGGCGTGGGAATCTCCACCTCGGTCTCGCGTTGCAACACGGCACCCAGCAGACCACCCTGCGAATTGACATCACGCACCAGCTTCATGCTCTTCTCGCGTCCTACCGTAATGGGGGTGATAGCTCCCGGGAACAACACCGAGCTACGCAACGAGAGAATCGGCAACGACTCGGGCAGTGTAACCTCCTCAACCACATCATCGCCACCGGTGATGATGGGTACAACCTGATGCTTGCCGTCAAAGAGTTCGGGCAGAGCATCCAACTCACTCAAATCAATATTTTTTTTCTTACTCATAACTGTCTTATGCTTTTACTCCGAAATATGCCTGCGGAATAGTCTAAATTTCGCATTGTCGCACTATTTCACGATTGCAAATGTACGAAAAAAATGCCACTCCGCATAACAATGTCGGCAGATTGTTGATAACTTGCCCGAATTACGCAAATTACCCTCTGCCTACACTCTAACGCACAACTCGCATATTGCAGTATGACACAAGAATAGATATTGGGCAATTTATTTCTTTTTATCACTTTTTTATACTATTTTCGCACCGAATTCAAAAAAAAAAGAGATTATGCAACAAGTAGAACTTTGGACTCTTATTCCCTTTGCTCTGATGCTGGCAAGCATAGCCGTTTTGCCCATCGTAGCAGAGAAATGGTGGGAGAGCAATCTTCACAAACTTTACATCGCCCTCGGACTTGGCATCCCTACGGGCATATGGCTTGTAGCCAATGGTTTAGGACACAACCTCGAACATCAGATGCTGTTCGACTATGTGCCGTTCATCATCCTTCTCACGGCACTATTTGTCGTGACGGGAGGTATTCACATCCACGGCGATATTCAGGCACGCCCCTCAACCAATACCGCACTCCTGGCCATAGGTTTTATCCTCGCCTCGTTTATCGGTACTACGGGTGCTGCGATGCTATTGATTCGCCTTTTATTGGAGGTCAATCAGCAACGCAAATACAAGGTGCATACGATTCTTATGTTCATCGCCCTTGTAGCCAACTGCGGAGGTATCCTCACACCATTGGGTGATCCCCCATTGTTCCTTTTGTATCTGCGAGGTGCCGACTTCTTCTGGTTTATGAGTCTATTGCCCGAGTGGTTGTTTACGGGCGTTGTTCTGCTCACGATATACTTCCTGCTCGACCGCTTTGTATATTACCGCAAGGAGAGTACCGAGGCTATTATGGCCGATGTACGCGAGAATACGGGCATCTCTATGTCGGGCTATGTGAATATGATATGGTTGCTCGGCATCATCGGAGCTGTGGCCTTTATCAATCCTTCGTACATCCCCGCTATGGGCGACCACCACGCACCTGTCTATATCAAGTTCCTGCGTGAGATTATTCTTGTGGCAATCATCGTCTTGTCGCTTATCACAACACGCAAGAAGGTGCGTCTTGACAATAAGTTCTCGTGGGAGCCTATCGTAGAGGTTGCTGTATTGTTTATCGGTATCTTCGCCACGATGACACCCGCTCTTATCTACCTTAACGCCCACGCTGCCGACCTCGGTCTTACTGCTCCGTGGCAGTTCTTTTATAGCTCGGGTACGCTGTCGGCATTTTTGGATAACTCGCCCACAGCTGTGGCGTTCCACACCGTGGCACAGGGCTTGCCGCAGGAGGCAGGCATTGCGTTGGAGGCAGGCATTTCAGAGGCTCTGCTGCGTGCCATTGCACTCGGTTCGGTGCTGTTTGGTGCTATGACCTACATCGGCAACGGCCCCAACTTTATGGTTAAGGCTATCGCCGAGCAGGCAGGCGTAAAGATGCCGAGCTTCTTCGGTTATATGATTCGCTTCTCGCTTATCGTGCTGCTGCCCGTATATATCGTAATGCAACTGATTTTCGTGTAAGCACACTCGACATTATAACAGAAATGCCCGCCATTGATTTGGCGGGCATTTTATTTGCTCCAAGAGAGAACGATTATTCCTTGTAAATATCCTCACCACGCCAACGACTTATTTCGGTAAAATCTTTTGTGTCAGGATTGTAATCATAATACACCGTTGTCATCGAAGGATCGTAGAATAAAATATAAGCACTCTGTTTTTTGCCATCATATTCATGAATCACAGCTTTGAACTTTATCCTTTTTGTCCTGTCTGTTTTGGCAAATATCTCGTCCGAAAAAACCGACTGGACATATACCCTATGCCCCATATATTTCATATACATCAGACTGCATTTATCCGACAAGAATTCGTTAACAAAGCAGCTGTCGTGCACATCCGACTCCACAACAGAGATTCCGACCCTATATTTTCCTTGTCGCGTCACGCGATTGCTGATTCGGATGATCCAATCTTTGGAGTACTCGGTGCAGTGGTTGCGTTCATATTCGATGTAGTCGTGCAAAAGAGTTTCAAAAGCCGAGCTCACAATTTCACAACGAGGCACTTGCTTGATGCCTTTGTAATCCAAAAACTCGACTATGTTTTGTGCCCATAAGCCCGAAGAAGATAGCAGAAATACTGCTACAAAAAGAAATCGTTTCATAAGATAAATTGTATTAAAAAGTTGTTGAGTTCTCAAAGTTAATGATTTTTTCGCTTACAACAATAATTTCAACAATTATTTTCTACCTTTGTATGTCGAACAGTTGTTACGATTATGAATGAAGCATTGGAGATTGTCGGCGTTGTAGTCGGGGTGATATACCTGTGGTTGGAGTATCGGGCGAGCATCTATCTGTGGATTGCCAGCATCGTTATGCCGGCCATCTATCTCTTTGTCTATTACGATGCGGGACTATATGCCGACACCGCCATAAATATCTACTACCTCGCTATCGCCCTCTATGGCTGGGCGGCGTGGAAATGGGGTTTCTCATTCAGCCGTAAGAGCAAAGAGCAACCGCAGAAGGAGTTGCCGATTTCGCATATTACCACTCGTGGCTGGATAGCAATGGCCACCCTCTATGCAGTGATGCAGTTGGCGATAACTGCCGCACTTACATACCTCACCGACAGCGATGTGGCGTGGTTTAACGGCCTTACATCGGCACTCTCCATAGTGGGTATGTATATGCTGGCACGCAAATATATCGAACAGTGGTGGGTATGGCTCGTAGTGGATATTCTCTCGGCAGGGCTATACTTCTACAAAGGGTTGCATTTTACTGCCGTATTATATGCTGCCTACGCCGTGATTGCCATTGCCGGCTACATGAAATGGAAACGACTAATGAGAGAGCAATATGCTGAAAAATAAAGATATAGATGCTGTAATTCTGGCCGGTGGCGACTACCCTGCCGCCCCACGACCCTTGCATATTCTTTTGCAGGCTCCGATGGTCGTATGCTGTGACGGCGGTGCTGACCGCTACATAGCCGAGGGTCACACGCCCGACATCATCATCGGCGATGGCGACTCCCTATCGGCAGAGAACCGTACACGCTTCGCTGACCGCATAATCTACGATGCCGACCAGGAGACCAACGACCAGACGAAGGCGGTGAAATATCTGCTCTCCGAGGGCAAGCGACGCATAGCGATTGTGGGTGCTACGGGCCGTCGCGATGACCATACTTTGGGAAATATTGCCCTTTTGGCTGAGTATCGAAGAATGGGTGCCGAGGTGAGGAGTTACACCGACTACGGAGTCTTCGTTCCCTGCTCGGGCGAGAGTCATTTCGAGTGCGTGTCAGGTGCTCAAGTATCACTTTTCAACATCAATGCCAAGAATATGTCATCCAAAGGATTGTCATATCCAATCTACGACTTTACACAATGGTGGCAAGGCACACTGAACGAAGCCCCCGAAGGCGAGTTTTCTATCTCGGCCGAAGGCGACTATCTGGTCTATGTGACCTACGAGAGTAAGTAGAAGGAGGTAATTTTTAATTTTGAATTTATCCATTCTCCCGCTATACCTTTGCAAAGTTTTTACTATATTTGCATTTTGAATGTCTTCTTTTAGAAGACAAGTGACCAAATCCGCATAACAAAATTAGGACAAAATAACACAAAAAAATTATGGTAGCAGACAAGTACACGCCACAAGATATTGAGTCAAAGTGGTATGAGTATTGGATTGAGAACAAACTTTTCCACTCGGAGCCTGACACTCGCTAGCCTTACACAATAGTTATTCCTCCCCCCAACGTAACAGGCATGTTGCACATGGGCCACATGTTGAACAACACCTTGCAGGACGTTTTGATGCGTCGTGCCCGTCAGCAGGGCAAGAACGCCTGCTGGGTACCGGGTACCGACCACGCATCTATCGCTACCGAGG
The DNA here is from genome assembly GCA_017383445.1 of Alistipes sp. Taxonomy (GTDB): domain Bacteria; phylum Bacteroidota; class Bacteroidia; order Bacteroidales; family Rikenellaceae; genus Alistipes. The sequence continues at coordinate 1,312 of JAFNXQ010000061.1, read as the reverse complement.
CAAAGGTAGTGGCGAAGCTGGCTGCCGAGGGCATCAACAAGGCTGACCTTTCGCGTGAGGAGTTCCTGGCTCACGCCTGGGAGTGGAAGGAGAAGCACGGAGGCATCATCCTTCAGCAGTTGCGTAAGCTGGGTGCTTCGTGCGACTGGGACCGCACCTGCTTCACGATGGACGAAGCCCGCACCGAGAGTGTCATCAAGGTTTTCTGCGACCTCTACAACAAGGGTAAGATTTACCGCGGCGTGCGTATGGTCAATTGGGACCCATCGGCAAAGACTGCCCTCTCGGACGAGGAGGTAATCTACAAGGAGTCGCAGGGTAAGCTCTATTACCTGCGTTATAAGCTGGAGGGCTCTGACCGCTATTTGGTTGTGGCTACAACACGCCCCGAGACTATTCTTGGCGATACGGCAGTCTGCCTCAATCCCAACGACGAACGCTACAAGGATATCCCCGCTGATGCAAAGGTTATCGTGCCGCTGGTGGGTCGTGCAGTGCCTATCATCCGCGACGAGTATGTCGATATAGAGTTCGGTACGGGTGCGTTGAAGGTTACTCCTGCACACGATGTGAATGACTATATGCTGGGTGAGAAGTACAACCTCGAAACCATCGACATCTTCAACGACGACGGCACAATCAACGACAAGGTTGGTTTGTATGTCGGCGTGGATCGTTTCGAGTGCCGCAAGCTCATTGAGAAGGAGTTGGAGGCTGCGGGCCTGATGGAGAAGGTTGAGCCCTACACCAACAATGTGGGCTACTCGGAACGTACGGGCGTAGCTATCGAGCCAAAGCTCTCTATGCAGTGGTTTATGTCGATGAGTGAGATTGCCGAGCCCGCTACGAAGGCCGTTTTGGAAGACTCTATCAAGTTCATCCCCGCAAAGTACAAGAACACCTACCGCCACTGGATGGAGAACATCAAGGATTGGTGTATCTCGCGTCAGCTGTGGTGGGGTCAGCGCATTCCGGCCTACTACCTGCCGAAGGGTGGCTATGTGGTAGCCCTCACGGCCGAGGAGGCGCTGGAGAAGGCCCGCGCCAAGTCGGGCGATGCAACGCTTGAGCTGAGCGACCTGCGTCAGGACGAGGATGTACTCGACACGTGGTTCTCGTCGTGGCTCTGGCCCATCTCGGTATTCGACGGCATCCGCAACCCCGACAACGAGGAGATCAAATACTACTACCCCACCAACGACTTGGTAACCGGTCCGGATATCATCTTCTTCTGGGTAGCGCGTATGATTATGGCCGGTTACGAGTATCGTAACGAGAAGCCCTTCGGCAATGTCTACTTCACAGGTATCGT
>JAFNXQ010000060.1 GCA_017383445.1 Alistipes sp. | reverse complement strand
AGGGTCTGCCCGCATTGTTCGACTTTACGGCTTGGGAGAACTGGATGATGTATGCTATCAATAACTCACACGCCAAGTGGTTCCCGAAGGATATCATCGGCGCTCAAAACACCTTCAAGCAGTATCGTTCGGACTATATCCACGCAACGAAGCTCTCGAATCACGATGAGAATCGTGCCCGTACATCGTTGGGCGGCTCGGTGGAGCGTGCCAAGATGGCAGGTGCTATACTGCTCACTTCGGCCGGCTCTCCGTTCATCTACTACGGCGAGGAGATTGGTATGAAGGGCGACAAGAGCAAGGGCGACGAGAATGTTCGTGAGCCTATGTTGTGGGCTCCCAAGGCGGAGGATGCTTTCCGCACAACGTGGATGACTCCCAAGTTCAATAATAACGACTTGGGTGGTACGGTAGCAGGTCTGGCAGAGGATGCAAACTCCATTTATAACGTATATCGTAAGTTTATGCGTCTGCGTAATACCTATCCCGCATTGGCCGAGGGTACAATCGAGTTGCCGGAGGGTTTCAACGACAGCGACACGGCAAACAAGCAGGTTATGGTCTTCTATCGTCAGGCTGGCAGTGAACGTCTGCTTGTTGTGCATAATGTGTCGGCAAAGCAGAGTACGCACACTATCAAGCACGCCATCAAGCGACCCATTGCCGATATGAATAAGGTTAAGATTGAGAGCAAGAGTGACGCGGAGCATGTTTTGACGATGCCGGCCTATTCTTCAATAATCATAGAGCTGTAAGAGTATGAGAAAGAGTATTATTGCATTGGCTGTGATGGCTGTTCTGTGCGGCTGTCGTGGTAATATCTATAATGATTTGCCGGCAACGGGCAACGACCGCACGATTGTCCCCGTGCAGTTGCGAGAGGGTAGCAATACGCTGCTCTTGACCGACTTCCTTCCGGAGTGGGACGGAGCAGACTCTGTAACATCGAAGGAGTTGGCCGTAAAGCCTTTGGCCGAGGATTGGTCGGAGTTTGAGATTACGGCTCCCGAGGGTGCTTTTGTCGCAACGCTGGAGGCCTGGCAGCAGGGTGCTCCTATCTCTGTTGTAGCCTATGGAGGTCAGCGTCGCGATGATAGCCGTATCTTCTCTACGGGATATATGCTCAATATGGTTGTTCTGGAGCCTACCACAGAGGTTAAAGATATTGTGGCTATGTGGCAGAATTGCCGTTTGCCGGGTGACAACATCCTTCGCAATGAGAGCAATATAGAGATTCTCATACCCGCCGATGCCAAGTCAGCGGAACGTTCTTCTTTGCGAGTGTTTGCTGTGGGCGAGGGTGTACGTTTTAACGATATCCGTATCCCATTGCAGCGTGGCAAGGTCGTGAGTGATGCTAAGCAGCTGACGCGTCACGACCGCGAGTCGCAGGTGTTGTATTCGTTGATGATTGACCGTTTCTATGACGGCAAGGCTGAGAATAACCAGCCTCTCAACTCGCCCGATGTCCTGCCGCAGGCCGACTATCAGGGTGGCGATTTGGTGGGTATCACGCAGAAGATTAAAGATGGCTTCTTCTCGAATTTGGGCATCTCTACTATATGGATTTCGCCCATCACGCAGAATCCGCGTGATGCGTGGGGTCTGAACGAGAATCCCCGCACAAAGTTCTCAGGCTATCACGGCTACTGGCCTATCTATACAACCGTTGTGGATGACCGCTTCGGCACGGAGGATGAGTTGCGTGAGTTGCTTGCAACGGCTCACGAGAAGGGTATGAATGTAGTCCTTGACTATGTCGCCAACCACCTTCATATCAACTCGCCCGTCTTGCAGGCTCATCCCGACTGGGTTACGCCTCTTATGTTGCCCGATGGCAGAAAGAATCTGTCGTTGTGGGACGAACAGCGTCTGACAACGTGGTTTGACGAGCATATTCCGACTCTCGATCTGGAACGTCAGGAGGTTGTTGAGCCTATGACCGACTCGGCGATGTATTGGGTCAAAAACTTCGATTTTGACGGTTTCCGCCACGATGCCTGCAAGCATATTCCGCTTAATTATTGGCGTATGCTTACCAAGAAGATGCGTCAGCAGTTGCCCGACAAGCAGTTGTGGCAGATTGGTGAGACATACGGCTCGCCGGAGCTTATCGGTTCGTATGTGCGTAGCGGTATGATTGACGCACAGTTTGATTTCAATGTATATCACACCTCACTCGATGTGCTCACCCGCGACCACTCTGTTAAGCGTCTGGCTCAGGTTGTAGAGGAGTCGTTGGCGTCGTATGGCGACCACCACACGATGGGAAATATCACGGGTAATCACGACAAGGGCCGTCTTATCTCGCTGGCAGGTGGTACGTTGCACCCCGACGAGGACCACAAGGCTGCCGGCTGGTTGCGAGAGATAGGCGTAGGCGATAAGGTCGGCTACAAGAAGCTGGCACTTATCAACGCCTTGAATATGACCATTCCGGGTGTCCCCTGCATCTATCAGGGTGATGAGTATGGCGAGCCGGGTGGCAATGACCCCGACAACCGCCGTATGATGCGTTTTGATGGCTATAACGAGGAGGAGCAGGCACAGCTCGACGTGACTCGTCGTTTGATTGGGTTGCGTCGCAAAACGATGCCGTTGCTCTATGGCGATATGGTGACTTTGGCCCTTACTGACAATCTGTGGGTATATATGCGAGTATATATGGGCGAGTGGAGTGTCATTGCCCTCAACACGGGTGGCGAGGAGCAGAGCATCGAGTGCGAGTTACCCGCTTGTATCAACCTTGAACAGCCCTTGAAGGCTCATTTCGGCAACGAGTTCGACTTGCTCTCTGATGGAAAGCTCTCGTTGAAGGTTGCACCTTATGGATTTGAAATATTGACAAAAACTATACAATAAGATGAAACTGAATTCTGTTTTTACCACATTAAGCCTGTTGCTCGCATTGGTGTTGAGCAGCTGTGCAACAGCACCAGAGGTGCAGTCATCATCGGCTCCCGAGTGGGCCTATGATGCCGTAGTATATGAGATGAATATCCGTCAGCAGTCGCCGGAGGGTACTTTCGCCGCTGCCGAGGCTCGCTTGCCATTCCTGAAAGAGCTGGGTGTTGATATTATCTGGCTTATGCCTATTCACCCCATTGGAGTTGTGGAACGTAAGGGAACGCTGGGCTCTTATTACTCAATCGTTGATTATAAGGCTATCAACCCCGAGTATGGAACATTGGAGGACTTCAAGAGCTTCCTTGCGGCGGCTCACGAGCAGGGCTTCAAGGTCATCACCGACTGGGTGGCAAACCACACTTCACGCGATGCCAAGTGGTGGCAGGAGGGTAAGAAGGATTGGTATAAGATTGACCCTGCAACCGATCTGCCTATCGTGGAGTACGACTGGACAGATATCGCATCATTGAACTACGAGAATGCCGATATGCGTCAGGCTATGACCGATGCTTTGTGCTATTGGATTGAGCTTGGTCTCGACGGCTACCGTTGCGATGTGGCCTACAAGGTACCTGCCGACTACTGGAAGGAGGCGTGGGCTGCTGTGAAGGCTATCAACCCCGATGTGTATCTTCTGGCCGAGGGCGAGGAGTCGTGGTTGCACGAGTGCGGCTTCAATGCTACCTATGCGTGGGAGTTGCACCATATGATGAATGCTATGGCCAAGGGCGGTAGTGAGACAAAGAATGTTGCCGGCGATGGCACCATCAAGACCGATACCAAGAGTGTTGCCGATCTGAAGGAGTATATCGCACGTGATGCACAGAACTATCCTCGTGAGGCTATGCGTCTGATGTTTACCTCAAACCACGACGAGAACTCTTGGGCAGGAACCGAGTTTGAACGTCTGGGCGATGCAGTGAAGACTATGGCGGCACTCACCTATGTTCTGCCACAGGGTCAGCCTTTGGTTTATACCGGTCAGGAGATTGGTTATAACGACCGCTTCGAGTTCTTCGAGAAGGACCCCGTAGAGGCGTGGGAGGCAAACGAGTGGACCGACTACTATAAGTCGCTGATTGCTATGCGTCACTCAAATCCTGCACTTTGTGCCGGTGAACGTGGTGGCGAGATTCAATATCTGGAGCCACAGAACGAGAATGTTATGGCCTTTTATCGCGAGGTTGAGGGCAATAAGGTTGTCGCTATCTTCAACCTCACAGCCTCTCCGCAGAAGGTGCAGTTTGCCGAGCCTTTCGAGGGCTATAAGTGCGGCCTAACAGGTGAGGAGGCAACTCTCTCTCAGGAGTTTGAGATGGCTCCCTGGGGCTATTATATTGTTGTTAAGTAGGGTATTGACGCCTCAATGGGTAGGCACAAAACTTTTTTAGATGAAACACCTTTTTAGTTTTTTCATAATATTGGTGGCTCTGGTGGCACAATCCTGTGCCACCACCGAGCCTTTTGATCCTGCGTCGGTGGCTGATGCCGAGGGTAAGGTTAGTCGCGTAGAGCCCCTCTCTTGGTGGGTGGGTATGAATACCCCATTACAGCTGCTCATTCAGGGTGAGAACATCTCCGAGTATGACCTCCGCATCGAGGGTGGTGGCGTCAAGGTTGAGAAGATTCATAAGGCTGACAGCCCGAACTATATCTTCGTGGATGTTGCGATTGACAAAGCTGCCGAGGCGGGTAGCCGTTATCTCGTCTTTACGAAGGGCGACGAGAGCTTCAAGGTAGAGTATGAGATTGCAGCACGCCGTGAGGGCTCGCGTGATAGAGAGAGCTTCACTACGGCCGACGTGATTTACCTTATTATGCCTGACCGCTTTGCCAATGGCGATGCGGCAAACGACTCTACCGATTCTACTGTCGATAAGGCGGCACGTGGCGAGTTCTATGGCCGTCACGGAGGCGATATACAGGGCGTTATCGACCATCTGGATTACATCGCCGATATGGGTATGACTGCTCTGTGGTCAACGCCTATGTTGCTCGATAACGAGCCTTTTGCATCGTATCACGGCTACGCTTGTGCCGATTACTATCATATCGACCCCCGTATGGGCGACAACTCACTCTATCGCACAATGGTAGAGGAGGCTCACAAGCGAGGCATCAAGGTTATTATGGATATGGTGACCAACCACTGCGGTATCTCGCACTGGTGGATGCAGGATCTGCCTTTTGAGGATTGGGTGCATAAGTTCGAGGAGGGCTATGTGCAGACCAACAATATCTTCGGAACAAATATGGATATCAACGCCTCGCAGTCGGACCTGAAAGTTCAGGAGAGTGGCTGGTTTGATGTGTCGATGCCCGATATGAATCTCGACAACCCCTACCTGCTGCAATATTTCAAACAGTGGGCTGTGTGGTGGGTAGAGTACGCCGACCTTGACGGTATGCGTGTCGATACCTATCCCTACAACGAGAAGGGCCCGATGAGTGAGTGGTGCAAGGCTGTTATGGCCGAATATCCTTCGTTTAATATCGTTGGCGAGTGCTGGACGGGCAATGTGCCACAGCTCGCTTACTGGCAGGGTGGTAACAAGAATGCCGACGGCTTCGATTCGCACCTGCCCTCTATTATGGACTTCCCGCTGCGTGACGCTATCTGCTCGGCTCTGCCTAACGATAATCCGGGCTGGGGCGAGGGTATGATGAAGGTCTATGATGCTGTGTCAAACGACTTTGTATATCACGATTTGTCGAAGATGATGATTTTTACGGGCAATCACGACACCGACCGCACAGCCGATATCGTGCGTGGCGATGTTGCGAGAATGAAGATTGCTATGGCATTGCTCTCGACGATGCGTGGTATTCCGCAGATTTTTGCAGGCGATGAGATGGCACTGCGTTCAGCCGATCTGTCGCAGGGTCATGGTGGCCTGCGTGTTGATTTCCCCGGCGGCTGGGAGGGTGACAAGTTGAACCTCTTCGACGAGAAACAGCGTACGGGTGATGCAGCCATAGTAAGCGACTATACACGTCGTCTGCTGCAGTGGCGTAAGTCAAAGGAGGTAATCCACACGGGACGTACTATGCACTTCGCTGGTCGCGATAATACCTACGCCTTCTTCCGATATAATGATACAGATGTTGTATTTGTATATGTGAATAATTCAAAAGAGAGCAAGCCTTTGCGTTGGTCACGATATGGAGAGATTGCATCAAATCTCTCAGCGGGCCGTTGCGTCATAAGCGGCGAGGAGGTGACACTTTCGGATGATGTGGTGGTAGCCCCTCACGAGGTTATAGTAGTGGAGTATAAGAGATAATAAAAACCGAACAAATATTTTTTCATAAGGCTGGCGATTGGGAGTTAGGTTTAGTTTACTTTGTATAGTGTCGGTTTGGAATTGTCAGCCAGGTGTTGTTTAGGTTAGGTCCGCTTCGGCGGGGACGGGGAATGAGTGAAAACTCTTCCCCGTTTTTTGTTACGCACGTCATTGGCTGTTATTTCCCTTTTGCAGTAAATGTTACGAAAAGTAAAAAGGCCGCAAACCTGCGTGGCTTGCGACCTTTTTATCATTAAAATATGCCGACCTACAAAGGTCTGTCCATCAGCTCCTCGCTATCCTGTCCGGGGATGATAAGCTCCTCATCGGTGTAGCCGAAAGTGCGATAGTAGTCGTTCAGCTCACGAACGATGTCATCACGTCGGGCGTAGGCCGCCATATAATACAACTCCGAGAGACTATCCATATACTCGGTGATGAGATTCGATACAAGGTTAGCCTTCACACCGTCAAAGAGCAGGTAGTACTCGATATGCTCAATCAGGTGAGTTATATAGGCACGCATCAGAGCATCGCCCTTCTCCCACTCCTGCAACATATAATAGGCCTCAATGAACGGAATAGTGTTGGCGTCACCGAAACGAATCTTCTCTATCGGCATAACCTCCAAGCCCTTGTCAAGCAGAGCCAGAGCCTCCGCATTGCGTTGCTCCGATATGAGTTGTTTTGCTACGCGAGCAAAGCCCTCACGCGATTTGGATGCACTGATGTTGTATTGCGTGAAGTAATCAACCAGCACATCGGGGTCGGCGAGGTTGCCATAGCGGAATGTATCCATCATTAGCGGGTATGCCACGTCGCTGTCTATGCGGCCAATGTCCCACGCCGACCTGTAAGGTGTGAGGATAGGCACAAGACGATAGGCGTAGCCGTCAAACTGCAGATAGTTGAGCAGACCGAAGTCCTGCAACATATATACCTGCGTGAAACTTATGGGACGCTTCCAGTCGAATGTGGCGAGGAGGTCGAGAAGCATCATCTCACTCTTGTCAAGCGAATTTTTGCGAGGCGAGATGTTGATAAATACCGTATCGACAATCTTGTCGCGGTCCTCCTCCTTGACGATGCCGGCAGCGATGGCGTTCTCCTTGTTTACCGGCAGAGCAATGCTGCGAGCCGGAATGTAGTCCATCATCGTACCGTCAATCAGGCGAATCTTCGAGGCGTCATCTTCCAACTTGATAAACTCTATCAGCTCCTTGATATCCACCGTGCGGTTAGCCTTCTCGCGTACGGGCAACACATCGTTTACATAGGTGTATTTGCTTGCGGGCAAGCTGAATGGTACGGGTGGGGCATCGTTGGCTGCGGTACGCATCTCGTCGATGTACCAGTCGCCACTCAGATAGCTCGAATTCATAATTCTCACATCGGGACGCACGCCATCCACCTCCTGATTGTACCACAATGGGAAGGTGTCGTTGTCGCCATAGTTTATCACGATGGCATTCTTTGGTACCGACATAAGGTAGTTGTAACCCACATCGCGGGCATAGGTACGGCCCGAACGGTCGTGGTCATCCCAGTTCTCGGTAGCCAGCACAGCAGGCACGGCAAGACATATTGCTGTGGCTGTTGTGGCTATTGTGCGGTTGTCACGACGAGTCAGCCATGCAAGCAACTCATATATAGCCAGCACGCCCAGTCCAATCCATATCGAGAAGGCATAGAATGAACCAGCATATACATAATCTCGTTCGCGAGGCTCCGAGGGCGATGTGTTGAAATATACCACCAGTGCGATACCCATCATCACAAACAACCACATCACAACCACAAAGTTGCGTTGGTCGCGGTTCAGGTGATAAATCAGACCTATCAGGCCCAGAATGAAGGGCAGGAAGAAGTATGTGTTGCGTGCCGGATTCTCGGCCATCTCCTTCGGAAGCTGCACCTGCGGTCCGAGATAAGCCTCGTCAATAGGCTTGATGCCTGAGAGCCAGTTTCCGTGAGTGATGGTCTCTGCACCGGCCTGAATATCATCCTGACGACCTACGAAGTTCCACAGGAAGTAACGCCAGTACATATAGTTGAGCTGATAGGTGAAGAAATAGTACATATTCTCACCAAATGTAGGCTCAACGATTGTTTCTCCCGTAGTTGGGTCATACACTTTACGACCAAAGTCCAGTACCTCGCCACGCAGGGCACGACCCTGCTCATCACGCATCACCTCGCCATTCTCGTCGCGTATGAAGTCCAGTTTTGTGCGGTATGCTGCCCACGGTTTATATGCCGCCTCGCCCTTGTAGCTGTTCCATAAACGGGGGAAGAGGTGCATAAACTCCGAAGGGTAGGTGTAGCCCGTGAGGCGTGTTGCCTTGCGGTAACGCTTGGCCTCCTTGTCGTAGAAATACGAGTCGGACTCCTCGTAGCTCTCAATCGGAGCCGAGTAGTAGGGACCATAGATAAGCGGACGGGCACCATACTGGTCACGATTCAGCACTGCGAGCAGTGCGTGCGGGTTGTTCGGGTTGTTGCTGTTCATCGGCGGGTTGGCAACGGCACGAATTGTAACCGTAGCATAAGACGAGAAGCCGATGAGTATCATCAATACCGAGAGTAGGATAAGATTCCATATTTTGCGACCTGCTTTGTGTGTACGATATACGCCATAGAAGAGTGCCGCAAAGGCTGTGAGGGCAAACGCCACAATACCCAGATTGACGGGCAGACCGAGTGTATTCACAAAGAAAACATCGACCATGGCACCGACATAGACGGTGTAGGGGATGATTATGCCGTTGATGAAGCCCAGAATGGCGAGTGCTACAAGCGTAGCATAGATAATGCCCTTGAATGTGATGTTCTGATACTTGCGGAAGTAGTAGATAAACACCAATGCCGGAATGGTTAGCAGGTTGAGCAGATGCACACCGATAGACAATCCCGTAAGGTAGGCGATGAGTATTATCCATCGCGTAGAGTGCGGCTCGTCGGCCTGTTCCTCCCATTTGAGCATCAGCCATACGACAAGTGCTGTAAACATCGACGAAAGGGCATATACCTCACCCTCAACGGCCGAGAACCAGAAGGTGTCGGTAAAGGTGTAGGCCAGAGCACCCACAACGCCGGCTCCCAATGAGGCAATCTTCTCTCTATCGCTGAACTTTCGTCCTGCGGTTGAGAATACGCGACGTGCGAGGTGAGTGATTGACCAGAAGAGGAAGAGTATGCAGAAGGCACTTGCAAGGCAGTTCAGACCATTGACCATGTGCGGAACATAGTAGGTCGAGGGTGCGAACATTGTAGCAATGCGGGCCATAAGCATAAAGAGAGGGGCTCCGGGTGGGTGTCCTACTTCCAGCTTATAGGATGTGGCGATAAACTCGGCACAATCCCAAAGCGAGGATGACGGCTCCATGGTGAGCAAATAGGTGGCTGCGGCAATGGCAAACACCACCCAACCTGTGATTCTGTCCCAGCGTTTGAAATTCATAATATACTGATCTTAAATTCTATTCTGTCAAATTCTCCTCTGCCGGCAACCACCCATAGGGTGACGATTCTCCTTTCCGGGAGAGTATAATCGGACAAAGATACAAAATTAACGCAAAACAGAAAAGGTTATTTTGCATTTCCACGGTTTTTCTGCTTCGCCCGATGCGATTGGTAAAACAAGACGGGGTTTGTTATGACAAAAACGGAATAAATTGGTTGCGAGTGGGTATTATTCGCTGAAAAAACGCTATCTTTGTCAAAAATACCAAAACTATGGAGTCAAAACTCGTTTTATACAATACACTCACTCGCCGCAAGGAGGTGTTTGAGCCCTTGAATGAAGGCCGCGTAGGTATGTATGTCTGCGGCCCGACAGTATATGGCGACCCACATTTGGGACACGCCCGCCCCTCGATTACATTTGACCTGTTGTTCCGTTACCTCAAAGCATCGGGCTATAAGGTGCGTTATGTGCGTAATATCACCGACGTAGGTCACTTGGAGCACGACGCCGACGAGGGAGAGGATAAGATTGCAAAGAAGGCACGTTTGGAGCAGTTGGAGCCTATGGAGGTTGCCCACTACTACACCGAACGTTACCATAAGGCTATGGAGCAGCTGAATGTTCTTACGCCCTCTATCGAGCCTCACGCTTCGGGCCACATTATCGAGCAGATTGAGTTCGTGAAACGCATCTTTGATGCCGGCTATGCCTATGAGTCAAACGGCTCGGTATATTTCGATGTCGAGAAGTATAACAAAGACTATCACTATGGTAAGTTGTCGGGCCGTAACCTCGACGACATTGTCGCCAATACACGCGATTTGGACGGTCAGAGTGATAAACGTAACTCTTTTGACTTTGCTCTGTGGAAGAAGGCTTCGCCCGAACATATTATGCGTTGGCCCTCGCCCTGGTCAGACGGCTTCCCCGGCTGGCACATGGAGTGCTCGGCTATGTCGTGCAAATATCTTGGCGAGCAGTTCGATATTCACGGTGGCGGTATGGATTTGATGTTCCCTCACCACGAGTGCGAGATTGCACAGGCTACGGCCGCTTTGGGCAAGGATTCGGCTCGCTACTGGGTGCATAACAATATGATTACCATCGATGGTCAGAAGATGGGTAAGTCGTACGGCAACTTCATCACTATGGAGCAGCTCTTCAATGGCGAGCATCCCAAGTTGGAGCAGCCATACTCTCCGATGACTATCCGTTTCTTTATCCTTCAGGCACACTATCGTTCAACTCTTGACTTCTCTAATGCCGCTTTGCAGGCTGCCGAGAAGGGCTTCGACCGCCTGATGAAGGGTGTGGAGACTCTGGGTAAGTTAAAGCCATCGGCCGTAACATCTGCGGGTGTGATGGTTGCCGACCTTGAAAAGCGTTGCCGCGAGGCTATGGACGACGATTTGAACTCGCCAATCGTTATCTCGCACTTCTTCGACTATGTACGCATCATCAATCAGATTGCCGAGGGTCAGCAGACCATTTCTGCCGAGGATTTGGAGGAGTTGAAGCGAGTATTCAACCTCTATGTGTTCGATATCCTCGGACTTCGTAACGAGAAGGCGGAGAGTGCTGCAGGCGGTAGCGATATGCTCAAAACAGTTGTCGATATGATTCTCTCGGTGCGTCAGGAGGCGAAGGCCAACAAGGATTGGGCTACATCCGATAAGATTCGTAACGAACTTACCGCGATCGGTATCCGAGTTAAGGATCGTAAGGACGGTGTTGATTGGGAGATAGAGTAAAAACTCCTTCTGATTGGCTCTTTTGGCGTCTGGCTTGCGTGCGAAATGCTCACATACGTCCAAGTATGCTCCGCTTTCGCCCACTGCGACCAGCCTCAAAATAGCCTAATCATAAAGAGTTTTTGGCGATGGATATAAAATTTAGAAATTGATGAATTTAAGGAGTTTAGTGAATTGGCAGCAATGCTGAAATATTTCTCTAACCTCCTTAATTTCTCTAAATTCTTTAAGCACATTTTGAATTTCTGATATATGATTTCCGAAGAACAGATTAAAGAGGCTATAAGACGACAGGATTCGTTGGGGAGGTGTCTTTGACATCGCACAGCGAAGAATAGACCTCCAAAACGAGGAGGAGAAGACACAGGACCCCACATTCTGGGAGGATGCCGAAGCGGCACAGAAGCAGCTGCGTAAAGTGGCGGCCATTAAGTCGTGGGTGACCGACTACGACGCCGTATGTAAGGCTGTTGAGGAGTTGCTGCTGATGCCCGAATTTGTCGAGGCAGGGCTATCGTCAGAGTCCGATATGGAGGCTCAATATGCCCTCGCTATGGAACGCATCGAGGCTCTCGAACTGCGTAATATGTTGCGTGGCGAGGAGGATAAGATGGGAGCCATTATGGATATCAACGCCGGAGCGGGCGGAACGGAGGCACTCGATTGGGCATCTATGCTGTTGCGTATGTACACCCGCTGGTGCGACAAGCACGGCTACAAATACCGCACGATGGACTATCAGGCGGGCGACGAGGTGGGTGTCAAGTCGTGTACTTTGGAGATTGAGGGCGACTTCGCCTACGGATATCTGAAAAGCGAGAATGGCGTGCATCGCATGGTGCGTCTGTCGCCATTTAATGCCAACAATAAGCGTCAGACGACCTTTGCGTCGGTGTTCGTCACGCCGGCCGTCGATGATAGTATCGAGATTGTGATTAACCCCTCTGATTACGAGTGGGATACCTATCGTTCGTCGGGTGCAGGAGGTCAGAATGTAAACAAGGTCGAGACGGCTGTCCGCCTGCGTTATCACGGCAAGGACGCCGACACGGGCGAGCCTGTGGAGTTCCTTATCGAGAATAGCGAGACGCGTTCGCAACTTATGAACCGCGAGAATGCTATGCGTATTCTTCGTTCAAAGCTCTATCAACGTGAGTTGGAGAAGCGTATGGCGACACAGCAGGCCCTCGAAGCGACCAAGAAACGCATAGAGTGGGGCTCGCAGATTCGTTCCTATGTCTTTGACGACCGCCGCGTGAAGGATCATCGCACCGGCTATCAGACTTCGGCCGTAGAGGCGGTTATGGACGGCGATTTGGACGGATTTATCAAGGAGTATCTTATGCAGACGGGCGGGGCTGAAAGCGTATAGCGTGGCTCTTTGGCGTCTGGCTTGATTTCGTAATGACTATTTTATAAATTCGTCATTTTGCTATGAAACATATATTCCTACTCATATTTTCCGCACTTCTCCTCTCTTGTCAGTCGCAGGCAGAGGTTTCGATAGTTGAGTCTGTAAAGGTGGGTGCCGAGCAGACCGAGGAGTACCTGCCACTGTTGCAGGGCAGACGTGTGGCTCTTCTGGCAAACCATACAGCAATGGTGGGCGATAAACACCTTGTAGATACACTGCTTGCAGCCAATATCAATGTGGTTGGTATCCTCTCGCCCGAGCACGGCTTTCGTGGCGGTGCCGATGCGGGAGAGCACGTCGCAAACTCCACAGACGAGAAGACGGGCATCCCCATATGGTCGCTTTATGATGGTAATACAAAACGCCCTGCCGACAAGGTTATGCAGGCCTTCGATGTGCTTGTGGTAGATATGCAGGATGTAGGACTGCGATTCTATACCTATTATATAACTATGTTGCGAATGATTGATGCCTGTGCCGATTTCGGCCATAGCGTCATCGTTCTGGACAGACCCAACCCCAATGGAATGTATGTTGATGGCCCCGTGCTTGATATGAAGCATAAGTCGGGTGTCGGAGCTCTGCCCATACCCGTAGTACATGGCCTCACGATGGGCGAAATAGCCCTTATGGCACGCGGAGAGGGGTGGTGCAAGGAGTGTGAGTTGTCGGTTATCCGATGCCGGAACTACACCCATCAGAGCCGCTACATCCTCCCCGTAGCACCATCGCCCAACCTGCGGACGCAACACGCGATATATCTCTATCCTTCGACCTGTCTTTTCGAGGGTACTATATGTTCGCTGGGCCGTGGTACGGAGTTCCCGTTTGAGGTCTATGGCCACCCCGGCTATGTAGGCTCGGAATTCTGCTTCACGCCATGCTCAATGGCAGGAGCCAAGCATCCGCCTCACGAGGATAAGGAGTGTCGTGGCGTTGATTTGCGTTCGAAGCCCGATGAGGAGATTATTGCCGAGGGCTTCAACCTTGCCTATGTGATTGATGCCTACCATAATCTGACGGCCAAAGGCTATACAGCCGAGGAGTTCTTTACGCCCATGTTTGAGAAGCTGGTAGGTGTGGATTATGTCCGAAAGATGATAACCGAAGGCCATTCAGCCGAGCAGATAAGCCTCGTGTGGCGTGAGGAGTTGGAGCAGTTCAAGGCTCTGCGACAAAGATATCTTCTATACGAGGAGTAGTTCTGCGACAGGCATAATGTGAATTGAAGTAATAGGCGTTTATTTTTTTGAATATATCCCATGATGAAAGAGATTGATCCTAAATCTACTACCAGAGCCTACGCTTTTGATATGTGGATGAATGCACCGATGCCGATGGTTACACTCTTTAAGAGGCTTGATGTTACGCGTCTGGTTAAGATAAGCAGGAAAAGAGGATTGAAATTTAATATGCTGATGTGCTACTGCATTGGACGAGCTGCTGTCGGCATAAAGGAGTTTTATATGCTGCCTGTAGGTAGGAAACTTATGCAGTATGACACCATTGCGGTAAATACTATTGTAGCCAATCGCGAGGGAGAGGTCAGCTCGTGTGATATTCCTTTTTCGAATGATTTATCACAGTTTAACAAAGACTATTTGCAACTTTCGCAGCAGGTTGCCGAGAGCTGTCAGAATCACGACCTGACGGAGAGTATGATTATTGGAACATCGGCTTTGGCACAGTATGAGATTGATGGAGCTGTGGGGATGTATAGCGGCATATTTAACAACCCATTTATGATATGGGGCAGATATCGCCGATTCATTTTCAGGACAAAACTTACGGTATCCTTCCAATTTCATCATACACAGATGGATGGTGCTCACGCTGCACGTTTCCTGCATGAACTGCAACGTGAAATAGATAATTTATCAGCATAGTCCTATGTCGATAAAAAAAAGATGCTGGTAAAATTTTGCCAGCATCTTTTTTTTATGCAGTTAGTGCAGTTTACGCCTTCTCCGGCTCGTGCTTATACTTAAACACAATAGCAAAGAGCACAGCCACCACAAGTGCATAGGCTGCGAAGATGAGCCAAGAGTGCGACCAGCCCTCCATACGGGCGACACCCGTAGCGTCGCCTACGAAGTGGTTGATAACCTGCTGGGCACTGAGTGTACCGATTGTAGCACCAACACCATTGGTCATCATGATAAAGAGGCCCTGTGCCGATGAACGAATCTTGTCGTCGGTCTCCTTATCCACGAACAAAGAGCCCGATACGTTGAAGAAATCGAATGCCACACCATAGACAATCATCGAGAGGAGGAACATCCATACACCTCCGCCCGGATTACCCAAGCCGAACAGACCAAAACGCAATACCCAGGCGACCATGGCCATCAGCATCACATTCTTAATGCCGAAACGACGCAGGCAGAAGGGGATAAGCAGTATGCAGAGAGTCTCCGATACCTGTGAGAGTGAAATCAGAATGTTGGCGTGCTGAACACCAAATGTGTCGGCATACTGAGCCACCTGACCGAAGTCAGAGATAAACGGATTGGCAAAGCCGTTTGTAATCTGCAACGATACGCCCAAAAGGATAGAGAAAATGAAAAAGAGAGCCATCTTCTTCTGCTTGAACAGAGCAAATGCGTTGAGGCCCAGAGCTTCGGCAAATGATTTCTTCTCGCCACCCTTGTTTGTCGGGCACTGCGGCATAGTGAATGAGTAAAGACCCAGAACAACGCCGATAGCGGCACTCTGCAAGAACTGCCAAGCCGATGCCTGGAAGCCGGCAAGGTCGCAGCACCACATAGCACAGATGAAACCTACTGTACCCCAAACTCTGATGGGTGGGAAGT
>JAFNXQ010000059.1 GCA_017383445.1 Alistipes sp. | reverse complement strand
GAACCGCCGAAGCTGGTCGTCTATGTCGGCCGCGTCCTCTCACCGGCGGCGATTGCGATGCTGGTGGTTTACTGCTACGCCGGCTACGTGCGCGACCGGCCGCCTGCCGAGCATCTGGGGATGCTGGCGGAGATTGTCGCCGGCAAGGAGCTTACGGAGAAGAGCAATGTGGAGCTGGAGATGGGCTCGGGTGTGGTGTTGCGAGTGGGTGTTGAGCCCGAAGAGAATACCACCATCGTACCCAAGGCGATAGGTCAGGGTCTCTCTACGGCCAAGAGCCGCCTGTGGGAGCAGGGCCTGAATGTCGGAGAGGTGGTCTTTGACGAGGGCATAGATTTGTTGAGTCAGAAGAATGCCCGTGTCTATCGTCAGTCACTTGGCCATAATACTACGGCTCGTTTGGGTGCGTCGGTCAATCTGTGGCTTACGCTTGATGCCGATAAGGTAAACGAGAGTGGAGCAGCATCGGATAAGGTGGCGATGCAACTGGAGGAGCAGCGTCTGCGTGAGGAACGTCGTCAGCAGCAGGAGCAGGACTCTTTGGCCCGTGCCTCGGCAAGCGATGTGAATACCATCGTCAATGTGTTGCAGCAGAGTGGAGCCGCAGCCGCAAGTGAGGATAGTGAGGAGGATGAATTTTTTGATTAAGCGATGACCGATAGAGAGTATATTGATGATAGCCTTCTGGACGAGGTTGATGACCTGCTCACGGAGGATGATAACGCCGAGGGCGAGGGTGGCGAGGAGCTATTTGAGCACTTTGCCATAACGGTTGATAAGGGTCAGAAGATGCTTCGACTGGATAAGTTTCTGGTCGATAGGATGGAGCATTGCTCCCGTAATCGTATTCAGGCGGCTGCCGACAATGGCAACATTCTGGTAAATGGCGTACCGGCCAAGTCGAGCTATAAGGTCAAGCCGCTGGACCATATCACGCTGGTTATGCCCTATCCCAAGCGAGAGATTGAGATTCTGCCCGAAGATATTCCTCTGGATGTGGTCTATGAGGATGACGATATCATCATCGTCAATAAGGCTGCCGGTATGGTTGTTCATCCGGGTTGTGGCAACTATTCGGGTACGCTGGTC
Organism: Alistipes sp.; assembly: GCA_017383445.1. Lineage (GTDB taxonomy): Bacteria > Bacteroidota > Bacteroidia > Bacteroidales > Rikenellaceae > Alistipes. The sequence goes on along the minus strand of JAFNXQ010000059.1, from coordinate 3,497 downwards.
AATGCTCTTACCTTCCATTTGAAGGACTTGCCACTCTTTCAGGAGGGCGATATGCGTGCCGGTCTGGTGCATCGCATCGATAAGGATACCTCCGGACTGCTTGTCGTGGCAAAGAATGAACGTGCCCACACACGCCTGGCCAAACAGTTCTTCGACCACACAATCTTCCGCCGCTATGTGGCTCTGGTGTGGGGTAATATCGAGGAGGACGAAGGTACTATCACGGGCAATATCGGCCGCAATCCACGCGACAGACAGCAGATGTATGTCTTTGCCGATGGCTCGGATGGCAAGCACGCCGTGACGCACTATAAGGTGCTGCGTCGCTATGGCTACGTGACGCTTGTTGAGTGCCGTTTGGAGACGGGTCGTACGCATCAGATTCGCGTGCATATGTCATGGCAGGGTCATCCTCTGTTCAACGATGCCCGTTATGGTGGCGATAGGATTTTGAAGGGTACAACCTTCTCGAAATATAAGCAGTTTATTGAGAATTGCTTCACATTGCTACCTCGACAGGCTCTGCACGCCCGTGCTTTGGGTTTTGTGCATCCCACAACGGGCAAAGAGGTGATGTTTGAGAGTGAGCTGCCCGATGATTTGCGTGCGGTATTGGATAAATGGGAGGTTTATAGCACCTCTCGCAAGGAGGATGATAGCTACGAGTCGGTTGTCTGAACAGGTGTAAAAAAGTGATACAATAATTAGCGAACAAAATAGACCCTTTTTCTCGAAAAATGTTTCTGCCAACAACCATAAAGGAGGTGCGAGCCCTGGGCTGGGATTATATCGATGTAATCCTCTTTACGGCCGATGCCTATATCGACCATCCGTCGTTTGGTGCGGCGGTCGTGGGGCGATTGTTGGAGGCAGAGGGCTATCGCGTGGCAATTGTTCCGCAGCCCAACTGGCGTGATGATTTGCGTGACTTTACAAAGCTGGGTGTGCCACGATTGTTCTTCGGCGTGTCGGGTGGCTCGATGGACTCTATGGTCAATCACTATACGGCCAACCTGCGTCTGCGTAGCAACGATGCCTATACACCGGGTGGTAAGGCAGGTTTTCGCCCCGACTATGCCGTGACGGTCTATACCCAAATCCTGAAAAAACTATATCCTCACGTGCCTGTCGTTGTGGGCGGTATCGAGGCTTCGCTGCGTAGGCTTACGCACTATGACTATTGGAGCAATACACTGAAACCATCGGTCTTGGCGGAGAGTGGTGCCGACCTGTTGATATATGGTATGGGCGAGAGGGTTGTGCAGCAGGTTGCTCGTGCTATGCGTAACGGCTATAACGCCAAACTGCTGCGTAAAATTCGTCAGGTGGCTTTTATGGCCGATAAGGAGTATGTTGCAAAGCTCGATAGCGATACGACCATTGAACTCGCATCGTTTGAGGAGTGCTGTCGCAACAAGAGAGCCTTCGGGCAGAATTTCGTGAAGGTTGAGGAGTTGAGCAACCTTATGGAGTGTGACAAGACGCTTGTGGAGAGGGTGGGTGACAGATATGTTGTCGTTACGCCTCCTAATGCGACCCTTTCGACCGAGGAACTTGACCACTCGTTTGATCTTCCGTATCAGCGTGCTCCGCATCCTCGCTATCGTGGCAAGGGCGATATTCCGGCGTGGGAGATGATTAAGCACTCGATAAATATCCATCGTGGCTGTTTTGGTGGTTGCTCGTTCTGTACTATCTCGGCACATCAGGGTAAGTTTATCAACTCGCGTAGCGAGAAATCTATTCTGGCAGAGGTTGAGAAGGTTGTGGCTATGCCCGACTTTAAGGGCTATCTGTCGGATGTGGGAGCCCCTTCGGCCAATATGTATGGTATGGGCGGCAAGAATAAGGATGCGTGCCGCAAGTGTTGCCGTCCCTCGTGCCTGCATCCGAAGATGTGTCCCAATCTGGATAACTCACACGCCCGCCTGCTGGCTCTGTATGAGAAGATTAGAGGAGTAAAAGGTGTCAAGAAGGCATTTATCGGCAGCGGTATCCGCTACGATTTGTTTGATGACTCGCCATATCTGGAAACGGTCATCAAGCACCATACATCGGGTCGCTTGAAGGTCGCACCCGAACATACCGAGCCGCACGTTCTGGACGCTATGCGTAAGCCGTCGTTCTCGCTGTTTGAGAAGCTGAATCGCGATTTCCACCGTATCTGCGACGAGAATGGCCTGCGTTATCAACTTATACCTTATTTTATATCATCACATCCCGCCTGCCGCGAGTGTGATATGAAGGCTCTGGCCGATAAGGTGCTTGGCCGACTGCATTTCGACTTGGAGCAGGTACAGGACCTTACGCCTACGCCTATGACCTTGTCGTCGGTGATGTTCTATACGGGCGAAAACCCATATACTGACGAGAAGGTTTTTGTGGCCCGTTCACAAGATGACAAACGCAAACAAAAGGCCTACTTCTTCCGTAGTGACGGGAAAACGGGCAGACCTCCGCACCGAAGAGAGCAAAATAAAAAAGGTGGAAAGCGATAAGCCTTCCACCTTTTCTATATCATCACACGTTACAACTCCAGCAACCCGTCGGGAAGCATCATCTTGATTGTGCGTTTGTCAAAGTCGATGCCGGCGATGAACTCCTCGGCGGCGGGGATAAGGCGTTCGCCCTCGCCGAAATCTACACCAAAGAGAGGGTTGTGCTCGCTGTCGTAGTAATCGACAATCTCACCCTTCAACCTACCGGCTCGTACCGCAAAGCCAATCAAATCCTCCATATAGAACTCATCGTCATCACCCTCTTCGTCAATGAGCATATAGAGCTCCTTGCCAATCAGCTCCTCGGCACGACGTGTAGAGTCGAAATCGGCAAAACGAACATTCGCACCCGATACGCCTCTTCTCTCAAAGCTGTCGCACCACAGAGGTACATCCAGCGAGTCAATCTCCACCATCAGAGGCTCCTCATTGTGGTTGAAATCATCGGGAAACGTGTTGTACAGAGTGATGGAGAGCCCCCCTTTGTCGGCTTCGCCAAATAGTTTTCCCACGCGGGCTACAACTTGCTTTTCCATTGTTTTTGAATGACTTTGCATTTAACAAAAAGAAGGCTGCCTATATAGGACAGCCTCCTTACTTTCAAGAAGTGGCGAAGGACTACTCCTCAGCAGCAACCTCCTCTGCAACCTCCTCAGTCTGCTCTGCAGCAGCCTCAGCGGCAGCAGCCTCAGCAGCGGCCTTCTTCTCTGCGATTGCAGCGGCACGCTCCTCCTTAACCTTAGTCTCGGCAGCCAAAGCAGCCTTCTCGGCAGACTTTGCATCAGCGGCGAGCTTGTTTACCTTAGCGGCAATCTTGCCCTCCTTCTCACCGAGCCACTTGTTGAACTTTGCCTCAGCGTCACTCTCAGAGAATGCACCCTTAGCTACACCGCCCAACAAATGCTTCTTGTATAATACACCCTTGTACGAGAGAATAGCTCGACAAGTATCGGTAGGTTGTGCGCCCTTGAGTAACCAATCCAAAGCTCTCTCGAACTT
>JAFNXQ010000058.1 GCA_017383445.1 Alistipes sp. | reverse complement strand
TTTAATACTTAACTCGCAAGCAACCGATTAAAATTTCTACTATCAATCGGCAACTCTATTAATGGCGACCCTGAATGCGTCCTGTCTTCATAAGACCGTCGTAGTGACGCATCAAAAGGTAACTCTCAACCTGCTTTAGAGTGTCAAGAACTACACCCACCATAATCAACAACGATGTACCGCCATAGAAATAAGCGAACTGCTGCTGAACACCCAGGAATCGCATAGCCAATGCGGGCATAATAGCCACGATAGCCAGGAATATCGAACCCGGGAGGGTGATTCTCGTCATAATAGAGTCGATATAGTTCACGGTCTGCTTACCGGGCTTAACGCCGGGGATGAAGCCACCGTTACGCTTCATATCGTCTGCCATATTCTGAGGATTGATGATAATCGCTGTGTAGAAATAAGTAAACAGGATTACCAACACTGCAAGCGTAAAGTTGTACCAGAAGCCCTGAATATTTGAGAAGGCTCCCTGAATACCGGGGATAAGAGCAGGAATGAACATCAAAGCCTGTGCAAAGATGATAGGCATAACGTTTGCCGCATTCATCTTCAAAGGAATGTACTGACGTACACCACCATACTGCTTGTTACCGATGATACGCTTTGCATACTGTACAGGCACCTTGCGAACTGCTTGAAGCACTGCAATAGCTGCCATAAACACCAAGAACAGAAGGACAATCTCCACAACGAACATAATGAGGCTACCCGTTGAGGTACTTACGCGTGCTGTAAACTCAGCAAGCAATGCTTGCGGAAGGCGTGCTACGATACCAATCATGATGATAAGTGACACACCATTACCCAAGCCCTTGTCCGTAATCTTCTCACCCAACCACATAGTAAACATGGTACCGGCGATAAGAATAACTGTCGCATAGGCGAAGAAGTAGAATGTACCTCCATATACGAATGCCTCCTGGGGCATAGTATTGTAGAGGTTGGCCATGTAAGCAGGACCCTGGATGCACAATACACCGATGGTCAGCAAACGTGTCCACTGGTTCATTTTGCGGCGGCCACTCTCACCCTCCTTCTGCAACTTCTGAACTGCGGGAACCATAATGCCCAACAGCTGAATGATAATAGAGGCGGTGATGTATGGCATAACTCCGAGTGCAAAGATCGCAGCATTGGCAAATGCACCGCCAGAGAATACGTCGAGCAAGCCCAACAGAGCATTGCTGTTCATCTGGTCTGCCAAAGCCGAGTCTGCTCCCAACATATTGGGGTTAATACCCGGAATTACCACAAAACATCCCAAACGATACACAAGGAGAAGACCGATTGTGAAGATAATACGCTTACGCAACTCCTCAACCTTGTATATGTTTTTCAATGTTTCAACGAATTTCTTGTTGGTTGCAAGCAATAGCACGATAAGAGCTATCACCACACCAGCAATAATATAACCGTTCATATCAGTTTAGGTTTTTGTAATTTACAACTTCTCTACACTACCTCCGGCAGCTGCGATAGCAGCCTCGGCACTCTTTGAGAAAGCGTGTGCAGTTACGGTAAGAGCCTTGGTAACTGAACCATTACCCAGAATCTTAACCTTGTCGTTAGATGAGATAAAACCTGCAGCGATCAAAGTCTCTACGTTGATTGCAGAGAGCTCCTTCTTTGCTGCCAACTCCTCCAATGTAGAGAGGTTGATAGGCTTAAACTCAACGCGCTTGAGGTTCTTGAAACCGAACTTCGGCAAACGACGCTGCAAAGGCATCTGACCACCCTCGAAACCAAGCTTCTGAGAGTAACCTGAACGTGACTTGGCACCCTTCAAACCACGAGTAGAGTAGCCACCGTGACCTGAACCTGCACCGCGACCTACACGCTTGTCGTGATGTGTAGCACCCTTGGCGGGCTTCAAATTATTGAGTTCCATTTCGTTAATTCTTTTTTCGTTAAACTTACTTTACCTCCTCAATCTTTACGAGGTGCTTTA
>JAFNXQ010000057.1 GCA_017383445.1 Alistipes sp. | reverse complement strand
GTAGCTCAGTTTGCAGTTGATTCAGAGGAGGAGGGTATCGCACTTATCCGCAACCTTCTCTCATATATGCCACAGAACAATATGGAGGATGCTCCTCTGGCAATGTGTACCGACAGCATCTCTCGCTTGGAGGATTCATTGAACGAGATTATCCCCGACAATCCTAACCAGCCATACGATATGTACTCTGTTATCAAGGCTATCGTTGATAATGGCGAGTTCCTGGAGTCTTCTGCCGGCTATGCAAAGAATATCATCACTTGCTTCGCACGCTTCAATGGTCAGAGTGTAGGTATCATCGCTAACCAGCCTAAGTTTATGGCAGGTGTGCTCGATATCAATGCCAGCCGTAAGGCAGCTCGCTTTGTTCGTTTCTGCGATGCGTTCAACATTCCTTTGGTTACTTTGGTTGATGTTCCCGGATTCTTGCCCGGTACAGGTCAGGAGTATGGTGGCGTAATTACTCACGGTGCGAAGCTTCTGTTCGCATATTGCGAGGCTACTGTTCCCAAGGTTACCGTTACCTTGCGTAAAGCTTACGGTGGTGCCTATATCGTGATGTCTTCAAAGCACATCCGTGGCGATATCAACTATGCTTGGCCTACTGCCGAGATTGCCGTTATGGGTGCAAGTGGTGCTGTGGAGGTTCTTCACGCAAAGGCCTTGTCGGAGTTTACCGATCCCGCAGAGAAGGCGAAGTTTGTTGCTGAGAAGGAGCAGGAGTACAAGGATAAGTTCTCTAATCCTTACAACGCAGCTCGCTATGGCTATATCGATGATGTTATCGAGCCTCGCAACACTCGTTTCCGTATCATCCGTGCTTTGCAGTCGTTGGCAACAAAGCGTATGCAGAACCCTGCCAAGAAGCACTCTAACATTCCATTGTAATAAAGATTTGTTATGGATAAATTTGCAAATATTGGTTGGCCTGATATGCTGTTGATGGCGTTGATAGGTTTCCTTATTGTCTTCTTTGTGCTGGTTTTGATGATTGGTGTGATGAAGGCTATGGGTTACGTGTTTACGCATCAGCGTAAGGCCAAGAAGGTAGCAGCCGGAGGCTCAGCCGAGGATGAGGATCACGCAATCAGTGATGCGGAGATTGTTGCCGCTATTGCTGTTGCCCTCAAGCTCTACAAGAGTGACTTGCATGACCGTGAGTCAGAGGTTATTACTATCAATCGTATTACAAGAGCTTACTCACCATGGAACTCAAAGATTCATGGTTTGACACAGCTCCCCACTCGTAAAAAATAAGAATTAAAGTAATGAAAAAGTATTCATTAAAGATAAACGGCAACCAGTACGAGGTTAAGGTTGACGAGGTTAATGAGGCTTCAACAGAGGCTCGTGTCGTTGTGAACGGCATTAAATATAATGTAGAGATTGAGGGTGCAACAGCTCGTGCAACATCGAAGCCCGCTGTTGTGGCTGCTCCTGCAGCTACCGGCTTGTCAGTTAAGCCTGTTACTCCTATCGCTTCAAAGCCCGCAGCAGCTCCTGCTGCCGGTGCTGGTACAAAGGTTACTTGTCCGTTGCCAGGTACAGTTATCTCTATTAACGTAAAGGAGGGCGAAAGCGTTTCAGCTGGCCAGACTTTGGTAGTGTTGGAGGCTATGAAGATGGAGAACAATATCGACGCCGAGAAGGCAGGTGTTGTTAAGTCTATCAACGTTCAGGCCGGTGCTACCGTAATGGAGGGTGAAGTTTTACTTGTTATAGAGTAGCCTTATGATTGAATTACTGGAATCAGGCAGTTTTATTATCGATAGCCTGAAAGATTTTGCTAATGAAGCCGGCTTGGTCTCTTTCTTCGTAGGTCAAGGTTGGAAGTCATTGGTGATGATCGGAGTATCATTGCTTTTGCTCTACCTTGCCATTAAGAAGGAGTTTGAACCGTTGCTGCTGCTTCCTATCGCATTCGGTATGTTGCTTACCAACTTCCCGGGTGCCGAGATGTTCCATCCTACACTCTTTGATGAGGGTCAGATAGACTGGTATGACCTCTATAAGACAGGTGGTCTGATTGACTTCCTGTATCTGGGTGTTAAGTTGGGTATCTATCCTTGCTTGATTTTTATCGGTGTAGGTGCTATGACCGACTTTGGTCCGCTGATTGCTAACCCCAAGAGCTTCTTGCTGGGTGCGGCTGCACAGTTGGGCATCTTCGCTACATTCCTGGGTGCTTATGCTTTGGGCTTTGCTCCTAATGAGTGTGGTAGTATCGGTATTATCGGTGGTGCTGATGGTCCGACCTCTATCTTCCTTACAGCGAAGTTGGCTCCCGATTTGTTGGGTCCCATCGCTATTGCGGCTTACTCTTATATGGCGTTGGTTCCCGTTATCCAGCCACCTATTATGCGTGCCTTGACAACCAAGGAGGAGCGTATGATTAAGATGTCGCAGTTGCGTCAGGTGTCAAAGACCGAGAAGATTATCTTCCCCATTGTGTTGGCTATCGTTATCTCTCTCTTGTTGCCCTCGGCTGCTCCATTGATTGGCTGCTTGATGCTGGGTAACTTGATGAAGGAGAGTGGTGTAGTGGATCGTTTGAGCAAGACTGTACAGAATGAGCTGATGAACATCGTTGTTATCTTGCTCGGTGTGTCGGTAGGTGCTACTGCTACCGCATCATCATTCCTCAACGAGCGTACAATCTTTATCCTCGTGTTGGGTATCTTGGCATTCAGCCTCGGTTCGGCAGGTGGTGTATTGCTCGCCAAGTTTATGAACCTCTTTGCCAAGGAGGGTAAGAAGATTAACCCGCTTATCGGTTCAGCCGGTGTGTCAGCTGTACCTATGGCTGCCCGCGTATCGCAGACAGAGGGTCAGAAGGCTTGTCCTTCAAACTTCCTCTTGATGCATGCTATGGGCCCCAATGTAGCTGGTGTTGTCGGTTCGGCTGTCGCTGCCGGTATCTTGTTGGCATTCCTCGGATAATCAGTTTCGAGTATATATTGAAGGCTCCTTTCCTTGCGGGAAGGAGCTTTTTTTGTGATTTTGCGGCTAAAAAGGGTAATCTTTTGTTGTATGTATGACTTTTTTGTTCAGAAAGTTAAGAATAATTTGTCGGGATGTGTGGAATTATGAAAAATTATTACTATCTTTGCCCACCCGTAAATATGCGGAATTAGGATTACAACAAATTAAAGTATTAACAAAACGTAAAAGATGGATTCAAGAAGTTACAAAACTATCTCGTTGAATGCCGCTACCGTTCAGAAAGAGTGGGTAGTAATCGACGCTACCAACGAGGTATTGGGACGTCTTGCATCGCAGATTGCGAAGATTTTGCGAGGCAAGAACAAGCCTGGCTACACTCCCCACGTTGATTGCGGTGACAATGTTATCGTTATTAACGCTGAGAAGGTTAAGCTCACAGGCCAGAAGATGACCGACAAGGTCTATGTACGCCACACTGGTTTCCCCGGTGGACAGCGTTTTGCGACTCCCGCAGACTATTTGGCAAAGAAGCCTGAGTTTGTGATTGAGCACGCAGTAAAGGGTATGCTTCCCAAGACACGTCTGGGTGAGGCTATCATG
>JAFNXQ010000056.1 GCA_017383445.1 Alistipes sp. | reverse complement strand
TGTAAGTGCTTCATTTGGAGTCATTTTCATCTGCACAGAAGCAAGCGACATTACCATACGCATATTACCCGACGGCGACGAGCCGGGGTTATAGTCCGAGGCCAGGGCAACAGCCAGTCCGGAGGCTATCATCTCGCGAGCCGGCGGATAGCTCATACCCAGGAAAAAGGCTGCACCCGGCAACATTGTAGGCATCGTCAAAGAGCCCTTCAACGCCTCAATTTCAGCACTGCCACTCCTCTCCAAATGATCTACCGACAAAGTACCCTCCTCAACGCCCAACTGCACTCCTCCGGAAAAGTCAAGTTCGTTGGCGTGAATCTTGGCCGGCAGGCCATATTTGCGAGCCTCTCGCATTATACGACGCGTCTGCTCAATAGTAAAAAAGCCTCTGTCACAAAAGACATCAACATAGTCAGCCAAGCCCTCACCTGCAACCGCGGGAAGCATCTCTCGACATATCAAATCGACATATTCGTCATCTCGCCCGATATAGCTACGAGGCACTGCGTGAGCACCCAAGAAAGTAGCACGCACTTCCAATGGAACACTCTCCTTTATACGGCGAATAACACGCAGCATTTTCAATTCATCCTCCGTTGTCAAGCCATAACCACTCTTTATCTCAATAGCTCCCGTACCCATCAATGCCACCTCACGCACACGCTGCATAGCCTGTTCGTAGAGTGCATCTTCCGATGCTTCGTGCAGTCTGTCGGCAGAATTTAGAATACCTCCACCTCGACGGGCAATCTCCTCGTAACTAAGGCCGTGGATCTTATCCAGAAACTCCTGTTCGCGACTGCCGGCATAAACGATATGCGTGTGCGAATCACAAAACGAAGGATAGAGCATACCGCCCTCGGCATCCACAACTCTCTGAAAGCCACTCTCATCGGGCATCGTGTCAGCCTCTCCGAAGGCAGCAATCTTGCCATTTTCAACCGTCAGCCACGCATTGTCAAGTGTCGTGACATTATCCATATCACTACCAAAGACTCTATCCCGATGCTGGGTATCGATACCGACTATCTTGGCTATGTTTTTAACGAGTAACATTTCGACGCAGGAATTGGATTGAGGCCTCAATATGCGGATACATCACCGTATCGTTATCTATAAACGGCACGACCTTACGATAATCAGCAACCAGAGATTCAATGAATTGTGATGATTTCAGCGGACGACGGAACTCCAACGCCTGTGCTGCGTTCATCAGCTCAATAGCCAGCACCCTCTCGGTATTGAGTACCACGCGAGATAGTTTTGTGGCTGCATTTGAGCCCATACTAACGTGGTCTTCCTGACCTTGTGACGAAGGAATAGAATCAACCGAGGCTGGCATACAAAGACCCTTCGACTGGCTCACGATTGACGCTGCCGCATACTGTGGAATCATAAAACCACTATTCAAACCCGGCTTAGCAACAAGGAAATTAGGCAGATTGCGAGCACCCGAGATAAGACGGAATATACGTCGTTCCGATATATTTCCCAACTCCGCCACAGCAATAGCAAGGAAGTCCATAGCCAATGCAATAGGCTGGCCGTGGAAATTACCGGCCGACACAACCATATCCTCATCGGGGAATACCGTAGGATTATCCGTTACGCTGTTTATCTCGGTTTCCAGAACGTGGCCGACATACGCAATAGTATCCTTCGATGCTCCGTGCACCTGCGGGATACAACGGAACGAATATGGATCCTGAACGTGAGCCTTCGTATTGCACAAGATCTCACTACCTGCCAATAGCTCTCTCATTCGGCGAGCCGTAGCAAGCTGACCCTTATGACCTCTTACGATATGTACCTCATCGCAGAACGGCTCTATACGTCCGTCAAATGCATCCAGCGACACAGCAGCCACACGGTCGGCCCACTCACTTAAATCCTCGGCTTTAAGAAACGACCATACGCCATAGGCACTCATAAACTGCGTACCATTGAGCAGTGCCAAGCCCTCCTTCGACTGCAACTCAACAGGCTGCCAGCCAAACTTTGCCAAGATATCCTCGGCCTTGTATATTTCGCCCTCATACTCGACCTCGCCGAGTCCCAGCAAAGGCAAAGAGAGGTGAGCCAGTGGAGCCAAATCGCCCGAAGCACCCAACGAGCCCTGCTGATAGACAACAGGCAAAACATCTTCGTTATAGAAATCGATCAACCTCTCAACCGTAGAGAGCTGAACACCCGAATGACCATACGACAGTGACTGCACTTTCAGGAGCAACATCAACCTTACGACCTCGCTATCTACTCTGTCGCCCGTACCACAGGCATGCGACATAACAAGGTTCTTCTGCAAACGGCCCAACTCCTCGGCTCCAATCGAGATATTGCACAACGAGCCAAAGCCTGTCGTAATGCCATAGATAGGTTGCTTTTCAGTAGCCATCTTCTTGTCGAGATACTCTCGGCAATGTGCTATGCGGCGGCGTGCATCATCACTCAACGCCAGCTTATATCCCTCCTCAACTATCTGGCGAACTTTCGCTATTGAGAGGTACTCCGATGATATATAATGTGTTTTCATCTCTATTTTAATGCGTTTTTAATCAATTCATCATCTGCAAAGTTTGGCAATGTAACCTTCAGGTCAGGTGTCACCTCCATCTGACGGCGTATTGCATCGATAGCCCCCTTATTTCGGGCCCAGCTACGGCGTGCAATACCGTTATTAACATCCCACAACAACATCTCGCGGATATGACGGTCTGAGGCCTCCGAGCCATCGATAACCATACCGAAGCCACCATTTATAACCTCGCCCCAGCCGACACCACCGCCGTTATGGATAGATACCCATGTTGCACCACGGAAGGCATCACCAATAACATTATGCACCGCCATATCGGCCGTACGCGATGAGCCATCGTAGATATTCGATGTTTCACGATATGGAGAGTCTGTACCCGACACATCGTGATGGTCACGACCAAGCACAATGGGAGCCGAGATACGACCTTCGGCAATAGCCTTATTGAAAGCCTGAGCAATCTTCGTGCGGCCCTCGCAATCGGCATAGAGGATACGGGCCTGTGAGCCGACAACCAGCTGATTCTTACCCGCTTCGCGAATCCAATGTATATTATCATCCATCTGCGAACATATATCGGCCGGTGCATCGCGGCGAATCTCCTCCAACACCTCCGCTGCCAGGCGGTCGGTCTCGGCCAAATCCTCCGCCTTGCCCGAAGTACAAACCCAGCGGAAAGGACCAAAGCCATAATCAAAGAACATCGGGCCCATGATATCCTGCACATACGATGGGTAGCGGAACTTGCCATCGGCAGCCATAACATCTGCTCCCGCACGCGAAGACTCCAAAAGGAAGGCATTGCCATAATCAAAGAAGTACATACCTCTGTCGGCCAGAGTATTGATTGCCGCCACCTGTCGGCGTAGCGATGCCTGCACACACTCACGGAAGCGTTCAGGCTCCTCGGCCATCATTCTGTTAGACTCTTCATAACTATATCCCACGGGGTAATAACCACCCGCCCAGGGGTTATGTAGTGATGTCTGGTCAGAGCCTAAATCCACCTTAATATCCTCCTCGGCGAGACGTTCCCACAAATCAACGGCATTGCCGACATAGGCCATCGACACCACCTCCTTCGCAGCAACAGCCTGACGCACCCTTGCGATAAGTTCGTCAAGCGAGTAGTGAAGCTCATCCACCCAGCCTTGCGAGTGGCGTTTCTCGGCCGCCTTGGGGTTTATCTCGGCTACGACACTCACAACCTGCGAGATATTACCCGCCTTGGGCTGTGCTCCCGACATACCGCCAAGACCCGACGATACGAACAGCATACCCCTTGCATCGGTCTGTCCCTCCATGAATCGTTTTCTTGCGGCATTCATTACTGTAATGGTTGTACCGTGAACGATACCCTGCGGACCTATATACATATAGGAGCCCGCTGTCATCTGTCCATATTGCGACACACCCATGGCGTTGAATCTCTCCCAATCATCAGGTTTCGAGTAGTTGGGGATAACCATACCGTTGCTCACCACTACACGCGGAGCATCCTTGTGCGAAGGGAAGAGCCCCAGCGGATGACCCGAATACATCACCAGCGTCTGCTCGTCGGTCATCTGCGAGAGATATTGCATCGTCAGACGATACTGAGCCCAGTTCTGGAACACTGCTCCATTGCCTCCATAGGTGATAAGTTCGTGAGGATGCTGTGCCACGGCTTTGTCCAGATTGTTCTGAATCATCATCATTATAGCGGCAGCCTGACGCGAACGAGCCGGATACTCATCTATCGGTCGGGCATACATCTCATAATCGGGGCGAAGTCTATACATATAGATACGACCATAGCGTGCCAGCTCTTCGGCAAACTCCACAGCCAGCTCAGCGTGATGCTTTCTGTCGAAGTAACGCAGAGCATTACGCAAAGCAAGCTCCTTCTCCTCGGTTGTAAGTATATCCTTACGCTTCGGTGCGTGGTTTATGGCTGTATCGTAAGGTTTCGGTGCGGGCAACACATCGGGTATGCCGGCACGAATATCATCCTGAAACTCCTGCAAAGTCATATCATTATCCTATTTTAGTCTCAACTATCTTCAAAACCTCCTGCTCGGCAGCAACAACTCTCTCGGCAATGGCATCGGCCTCAGCAATCAAGGCATCGGCCTTTGCTCTATCTTTCAGACCTGCGGCATTGATTCTTACGTTCAGTCTTGCACCAAGCACCGCACTGCGGGCGGCCAAAGCACCAACGCCTGCATCTGACACCGAATTAGGATTACCCTGCTCGGCCATAGCCTTAACTATGGGCAACACCCTCTCCGCAGCCTTCATTGTTCGCAATGGCACCTCGGTAGCATAGAGTGTAGCCACCTGCAACGCTGCACTGCGGGCAGCCTTCTCTTCGTCGGTTGTCTTAGGCATTGCAAATACCGCCATAATACGGTTAAAGGCTTCGGTATCCTCATCCACGAGGTGCAACAACTCCGCCATAACCGTCTGACCCTGCTCGGCCCACTGCGAGAACTCCTCCCAGCGATCATCCCAGCCGGCCTTATGCGATGAAAGGTTGGCAACCATCGTACCCAGAGCAGCACCCAAAGCACCCATATATGCCGATATAGAGCCTCCACCCGGAGCCGGTGACTCACTCGCTGTCTCCTCGGCAAAACCCTTACAGGTCATATCTATCAAGTGTTTCTGACACTCCTCTTCAAGCACATACTCCACCACCTTCTCGCGAGGGTTAAAAGGTTTCAGATCATCCAGTCCCATAGACTTTACAGCGATGCGGATAATCTCCTCCTCGCTGATACCCGTTGAACGGTGCTGCTTGTGAAGGAAGTAGCGACCAGCCTCCAGCAAAGCACGCTTCGGCACGAGGCCGACAATCTCCGTACCCGTAACTCTCACACCGCGTGCATCGGCCTTATGACACACCTCGTCAAACGCAACGTGCAGAGGCGTAACGCCTATATCGGTGAGATTCATTGACACCTGTGCAATGCCATACTCCTCGATATACCAGCCTATGGCCTTTGTACTCTTCAACGTACCGGGACGCATCACGGGATTACCCGCCTCGTCCTTCACAATCTTGCCGACAATAGGATTACCCTCTCTTACGGGGCGACCCTTCTCACGCACATCGAAAGCGATAGCATTGGCACGGCGTGTAGATGTTGTATTGAGGTTGAAATTTACAGCTATAAGGAAATCTCTTGCTCCGACAGCGGTAGCTCCCGTACGGGCCACACCCTCATCAAAGGCTCTTGCTCCGAAGTCGGGACCATCATCCGAGAGCATACGTTCAGCAAGACCCTCGTACTCACCCTCACGGCATACCGCAAGGTTGCGTCTCTCCTCACGCAAGGCAGCCGACTCATAACAATAGGTAGGGATATTCAGTTCGCGGCTGATTCTCTCGGCCAATGCCCGAGCCAGCTCCGCACACTCCTCCAAAGTTACTCCCGACACGGGGACCAAAGGCAGGACATCGGTAGCTCCCATACGCGGATGAGCTCCCTTGTGTTTGCTCATATCAATCAGCTCGGCAGCTCGCTTCACACCCGCAAAAGCAGCCTCAACAACCGCCTCCGGCTCACCCACAAAGGTTACCACCGTACGGTTTGTAGCTTCACCCGGATCTACATCCAGCAGACGTACATCGGCAGCAGCCTCGATAGCCGTCGTAATCTGATTGATGACCTCTTTATCGCGTCCTTCGCTAAAATTGGGGACGCACTCTATGATACGTTTTTCCATAGGGCTATATAGTTCTAAATTTTCCAACTTTCAAATATAGTTATTTTTCTCAAATACTGCAACACAATTGCAGAAAATTAAAAACCTATGGGCAACTTCTTGAAAATATCAAATTAGCGTCGTATATTTGCAATGATAGGCCAACTAGAACATAACAATATAAAACCGATAGAGTATGTCTTTTTTCTCAATTTTCGGAGGTAAGCCCAACAAAGAGAGCTACCCCACCGACACAGTAAGATATGGCGAGGAGGGCGAGA
>JAFNXQ010000055.1 GCA_017383445.1 Alistipes sp. | reverse complement strand
TACATTTTGCTGCTGACCTCCGTAGTCGGCCTAACCAATTGCAGTGACGACACAAGTAAAAATCCGTTTGAAACACCATCTGCTCTGAAAAGGATAGAGTATTTATCCACCGATGGGCAGATCATCACACCCACATCGCCCAACGGGTTCGGGGCACGCATCATTTCAAACATCTACAACGGAGAGCTTGGTACGATTGAGTTTGAGAGTGCGGTAACTGCTATAGGCTATCGTGCTTTTACAAACTGCACCACACTGCGAGGCATCATCATTCCCGATAAAGTTCGCGACATCGAGGAGTACTCATTCCTGGGGTGCAATAATCTGGTGGAGGTGAATATCCCGAAGAATGTAACCGAGATTGGCGACGGAGCATTTGCTTATTGCGACAATCTGGCAGCCTTCTACGGCAAATTTTCATCGGAGGATAATCGTTGTCTTGTGGTAAATCTGTCGGTTGATGCCTTTGCTCCGGCAGGTCTGACCTCTTACACCATTCCCTATGGCGTACGCGAGATTGGCGGCAGCTGTTTCGAGGGTTGCAAGGAACTTGCTTCGATATCGCTACCATCGACAATCACCGAGATTGACGACAGAGCCTTCGCCTTTTGTATATCACTCGAAAGCATAACAATTCCCGCAGGCGTTACCGAGGTAAGTTCTTCAACATTTGAGGGTTGCAGTGCGTTAAATAAAGTAATGCTACCAGCCTCAATCAACGAGATTGACGCCCTCGCCTTTAAGAACTGCAATACGCTACAAAACATCTACTGTGCCGCCACCACTCCGCCACGCATCGCGACCAATTCGCTTGAGAACATAGCAGCCTCGGCAGTGATATATGTGCCGATAAACTCTGTCACAGCATACCAAAACGCCGCAAATTGGAGCACCTATGCTTCGCAGATTGTCGGGTATGAATTTTAGTACAACAGCTCCCAACATCGATAGTTGGGAGTTTTTTTCGAGTATGCCTCCCGCAAATTATGCAGAATGAAAATTTTTCACTATTTTTGCAATGTCAATCTCGGGGGCGACCGGTTGTGACAGCTTGTAGAGTTTGATTGTAAGCACGCCGAGCATTGTGTGGTGGCTCGTAAATATCAACACTCAAACTACAAATGGCAATAATAGCTATGCACTCGCTGCCTAATTTTCAGAGAAAATTAGCTTAATCGACTGGCCCAAGGAGGTCGGACGACGAGTATCCCAAGTGATGGCGTCGCCCTTTTGCCATTGCTTATACGGGGTATCATCTTTAAGGGGATAGTCTGTTGGGAGTCCTGACCAATAGGCGAAAACAAAAGGACTGCGGTGTAGGCAAGGCTGTCTGTGGCCATCCTGCATAAGAGGATTAATCGCAGAATAAGCGTGTAGAAAGCTTTTGGGTTCCAGGTTTGGACGCGGGTTCGACTCCCGCCGCCTCCACAAAATAAGGTGTCCTTCGGGGCACCTTATTTTGTGAAGTGGTATGGACATTCCCTCCACACGACCATTCCCGCTTCGCCTATGGCGGTCGACTCCCGCCACCCTTTGGTCAAAATTTATATTCTGCTCTTATTTTGCCACAAATATTTCTTAAATAATTTTATTAATACTATCTTTGCAC
>JAFNXQ010000054.1 GCA_017383445.1 Alistipes sp. | reverse complement strand
GTATTACGATACGGAATTTATTTTTGACGATTCAAAATTATTCTCTGTGCTTGATGGAAATCGTAACTTTTATGAATATTTGATATTGTCGGTTGATGAGGAGTTTATGAGGTGTATTATGCGTTTTAATATGAAAGATTACATACTTATAACATTTAAGCGTATGACCCCGGAAAAACTCCAAGAGTATTTACAAAGACATACTTACGATATGACTTGGAGACCAAAAGAATAGGTAATATAATTGCAAAAAAGTGTACTGCAAGGAAAAACATACTGTTGAAATAGATTACGAATCTGTTCATTAAACACAAAAAAACTCCGGCCCGAAGGTCGGAGTTTTTTTTATATGTAGTAAACGACTAACCGTTCCCGCTGCATTACAACTTGCTCAACGCATCGAAGCCCTTGCCATAGACTCCCATCACAGAGCCCATCGTAATAAAGGCGTTTTCGTCGATACGGCGGGCAATCTTCAATATCATCGAGGCATCGCGTTTACGGCACACAACCATAGCAATCTTGCAATCCTACTTGGTGTACCAGCCCTTGCCATCCATAAGCGTAACGCCACGGTGTGCCTCCTCGTTGATAGCGGTAGCAATCTCATCATACTTGGGGCTGATGATGAAAATCTGGCTCGACTGCTGATTTCCCGACTGAATCAAATCGACCGTATAGCCATACACGGCAATCATCATATAACCATAGACGATGGTCGTGATGCCGGCCGTAATATCGTCAGCCACGAAGATTGAGCTGCCGATAATGAAGGTATCGCTGGCGATAACGATACGGCCATAGCTTACGGTCTTATACTTATTGATAATCATCGCAGCGATATCCGTTCCTCCCGTAGAGCCGCCCTGACTGAATCCCAAAGCAACACCCGTACCCGAAATAACGGCACCCATAATCACCAGCAGGATGTTATGAGCATCGATGTTCTGCACATAGTTGAGAAGGAAGTCGGGTGGCAGAATCTCGCCCCACGCATCCATAGCGATAGAGAGCACCACGATACAATAGATGGTCTTGACACCAAAATTCCATCCCACAATAAAACCACCCGCTATAAGAAGAATAGCGTTGATAATAAAGACAAACGTACCCATCGAAATCACGGGGAAGATGTGGTTAAGGATAAGCGACAGACCTGCCGCACCACCACCCATACCTCCCGCAGGAATGATACAGGCAATCCATCCAAACGCATAAAGGAACATAGCGAAGGTCATCACCAGATACTCCTTTACTCCTCGCATAAGGGTTGTTGTTGAGAGTTGCATAACTTACAAAATAAAAGTTAAACTACTATTTTTGGTTTTAATTATATATCTTTATTAGATTTCGGCTGCAAATGTATTAAAAAAATCGCCTTGATGTACTCCTAACTGCTCTAATTTTTCATCCAACATCGACAAAAGTGTCTCATTGCGTACAAGTCCCCACCCTTCGGTGTGGTGAAAACGGGGCGGAGCCTCACCGGCAAACCTCTCCACAACCAAATCGGGACGCAGGCGTCGCAGTATCTCAACGAAGAGGTCGAGATACTCGTCAATGGTCCAGAAACGGAATCTCTCGGGGTGGGCATCGTACTCTGCGGCGAGGGGCGTACCACGAAAGAGTTGCAACTGGTGAAACTTGATGGTATCAATTTTCAGCGAATTTATCCTCTCGGTCTGCGAGATAAGCATCTCGTCACTCTCGCCGGGCAGACCCAGAATAAAGTGAGCCCCGCAATGGATACCCCTCTCGGCCGTAAGCGAGATGGCCCTCTCGGCTGTGGCGAAGTCGTGACCACGATTGATGCGTTGCAGCGTGGCATCGTAACACGACTCCACGCCATACTCTATGGCGACATATTTTCGGGCAGCAAGGTCGGCAAAGTAATCCAGTTTATGTTCATCTATGCAGTCGGGACGTGTGCCGACAACGATGCCCGCCACGTCGGGGTGTGAGAGAGCCTCATCGTAGCACTCACGCAGCCTCTCCAACGTAGCATAAGTATTTGAGAATGACTGAAAATAGACCAAATATTGCTGTGCCTCACGGTAGCGACGGCGATGAAACTCCACGCCCTCGTCAATCTGCTGCGTGATGCTCTTCGAGGGTTGGCAGTAGGAGGGAGTGAAGGCGGCATTGTCGCAAAAAGTGCAACCGCCCGTAGATATTTTCCCATCACGGTTGGGACAGGTAAAACCGGCATTGACGGTCACCTTCTGCATTCGGTGGCCGAACATACGACGAAAATATGCCGCATAGGAGTAGAATCGTCGGCTATCGCCCCAGGGATATATCTGCATAGCTGATCAAATATAGGGTTGGACCCATCCACAATGCAAATGTAGGCAAGTTTTGATAAATTTCCCCGCATTGGCTGAAAAAATGTGCCGAATAAATCGTACCTTTGGAGAAATTATGAGTTATCTGTTTGCCGACATAGTACTTCCGCTGGCACAGCCGGCATACTGCTTCTCTGTACCCGAGGGTATGGAGTTGCAGGCAGGAGATGCTGTGTCGGTACAGTTCGGACATCGCAACATCTATACGGGTATCGTGTGGCGACTGCACAACGAACGACCCGATGTAAAACGCATAAAATCAGTAGGTCGCAGGCTCTACGACAGGCCTCTGCTTGACGATAAGCAACGACAGATGTGGGAGTGGATGGCCGACTACTATATGTGCAGCATAGGCGAGGTGATGCGTATGGCCCTGCCCTCGATGATTAAGCCTCAGGGACGCGATGACGAGGAGTTCTCGGCTGACGAGTTCCGACCCCGCACCGAGGCCTACATCTCGCTAAGCGACGAGTGGCAAGAGAGGGAGAGGTTGGAGGCGGAGTGTGAACGCATCTCACGCCGAGCACCACGCCGCAGTCAGATTTTGCGTTTTCTGAGGGATTTTCCCGCCACAAGACGCAACACGCTTGGCGAGATTCCCCGACGACTCGTAGAGTGCGATGCCACGATGCTCACGGCACTACGCAAGGCGGGATATATAACGATAAACGAGAGAGTAAGAGAGGTTGAACGCAACGAAAATGTGTCGTTCTCATTACCCACCCTCACCCCACTGCAACAGACCATTGTGGAAGAGATACACTCCTCGCAGGCCAAAGGCAAGGCGACACATCTGCTGCACGGCATCACAGGTTCGGGCAAGACCGAGATTTATATGACGCTGATAGGCGAGGTGCTGGCTCGCGGAGGCGATGTGCTGTTGCTGGTGCCGGAGATAGCCCTCACATCGCAACTCATACAGCGTATGGAGAGCATATTCGGCTCACGCATAACGGCTTACCACTCAAAGCTGACTATGTTGCGACGCACCGAGAGTTATATGCGTCTGCTCCGCAGTCGGGGCGGAGAACTTATCATAGGAGCCCGCTCGGCAATCTTTCTGCCGATACACCACCTGCAACTCGTCATCGTGGATGAGGAGCACGACCAGAGCTACAAGCAGAGTGACACGGCTCCGCGTTACAATGGCCGCGATATGGCCGTTCTGCTCGCATCACTATATGGAGGCAACACTCTTTTGGGAAGTGCCACGCCATCGTTGGAGAGCTACGCCAATGCACAGGCGGGCAAGTATGGTTATTCGTTGCTGGCGGAACGCTATGGAGAGTCGCAGCCGCCACATGTGATTCTCTCCGACACGATGCGTGCCGTCAAGCGAGGAGAACGCAAGGACCATTTCAACCATATACTGCTACGACACATCGAGGAGGCTCTGTCGCGTAAAGAGCAGGTTATGTTATTCCAGAATCGCAGAGGATTTACGCCCTACATAATGTGCAGCAGTTGCGGATGGAGTCTGCGTTGCCCTTCGTGCAATGTCACGCTGACGCAACACCGTACAAACAATCGTATGGAGTGCCACTACTGCGGATATACCGCCCCCGTACCTCAACACTGCCCGCAATGCGAAACCGCCGACCTGAAACCTATGGGCTTCGGCACGGAGAAGGTCGAGGAGGCCATTGCCGAGATATTCCCGACGGCACGAGTGGCACGTCTTGACCGCGACACATCGACCTCGGAGAGTGCCTACTCACGCATCATACGCGACTTTGAAAGCGGGCAGACCGACATACTTGTCGGAACGCAGATGATAACCAAAGGCTTTGACTTCGGCCGCGTATCGGTAGTGGGCATACTAAATGCCGACAACCTGCTCTTCTCACCCGACTTCCGAGCCTCGGAGAGAGCTTTTCAGCTGCTTATGCAGGTGGCAGGCCGTGCCGGTCGCCGCGAAAAGGAGGGTGTGGTGATTATACAGACCTCAGAACCTGAAAACAGGGTGCTGAAGCAGGTCGTGCAGGGTGATTACGAGGCTATGGCACGCTGCGAGCTGCAGGAACGACACGCCTTCGGCTATCCGCCCTACTCGCGTCTGATTCGCCTTACGCTGCGACACGAAAACGTGCAGCTGTTGCGAGGGGCTGCGACGGAGCTTGTCGAGAAGTTGCGAAAGAGCTTCGGCAGTCGTATATTCGGGCCTGTAGCTCCACCCATAGACCGTATTCGCGGGCTACACATCTTGCAGATAATGATTAAGATAGAGCTGGGTCGTTCGATGGCTCGTGCCCGACAATTTTTGCAGAACGACATCAACAACATAGTGTCGCAAAAGGAGTACAAAACGGTTAATATTGCCATAGATGTCGATGCTCAGTGATATATTCTGGGATATATTCTCACTCTTCGCACCCCGCACCTGCCCCGTATGTGGCGAAAAACTTCCTCGCCACAACATAGCCGTATGCACTCTGTGCGAGGTAACCGCCCCGCTTACAAACCTGTGGCAGGAGAGCCACAACGCAATGACGGAACGCTTCTGGGGCATCCTGCCCATTGAGAGGGCTGCGGCACTCTTCTGGTATGTGGACGGCAGCGAGTGGCGTGAGGCGATACATCGTATAAAGTATTCGGGTGCGTGGTTGGCGGCATACAATCTGGGGCGTTGGTACGGAACGATACTGAAAGAGAGTGGAAACTTCGACGATGTGGATAGAGTCGTCGCCGTGCCACTGCATTGGGCAAGGCGTATGCAACGAGGCTACAACCAATCGGAATATATAGCCAAAGGCATCGCACACTCACTTGGCGTTGAGGCTGATACACGCAGCGTACGACGCTATCGTTACAATCGTTCGCAGACCACCCGACACAAGACCGAACGCTGGGATAATGTGGAGGGTATCTTCCGCGTGAGAAGCCCTAAAAAACTCAACGGAAAGCATATTCTGCTGGTCGATGACGTCTTTACAACGGGAGCAACGATTCTGTCGCTGGGCGAGACTATCCTGAAGGCGACAACCGGCTGTCGTTTAAGCGTGGCGACACTCGCTGCATCACGACGCGGACTGGGACAAAAAGAGTAGCCGACAGAGGCATCTCCGGGGGCGGCAGGAGAATATCTTCAACCATCGAAACAGTCCAAAATCACCGCTTCGGCATCACTTATTGACAAAGTTTCGGCACTTATCCACAACGAGGGCCGTAACTCGCTATCTCACAACGATTTTCATTTATGTTCATAAATTTTGGTGCAAACGTGTGGTCGTTTGGGCAAAATTATATAATTTTGAAGATTGAAAAATATGCCTTTCAAGAGAGGGCTTTTTCGGGAGAGGTGAGGCAGGTGTCATCTCGCGCAAAAACAACTCAACTTATTAGAAACACACTGTTTATGGCAAAAGATTATACATCATCGGCTCGCAATCACAACAGAGCCGCATACGAAAAAATGGATGATACACTCTCCACGGGTGTCGTGCCACCACAGGCCGTAGAGTTGGAGGAGGCCGTACTGGGAGCCCTGATGCTCGAACGCGACAGCATCATAGGAGTACAGGAGTACCTGCACCCCAGCTCTTTCTATACCGAGGAGCATCGCATAATATTCAGTGCTATCGAGACACTGGCGATGGAGTTGAAGCCAATCGACCTCTACACCGTTACCGAGCTTCTGAAATCGCGTAAGGAGTTGAAGAAGGTGGGCGGTGCAGCCTATCTTGCACAGCTGACGCAGAAAGTCGGCTCGGCGGCCAATGTTGAGTTTCACGCCAAAATCATCGCACAGAAATATGTGCAGCGTGAGCTGATACGTTCAGCCACAGAGATTCAGCGTCGTTCCTATGACGAGGATCAGGATGTTACCGAGCTTATAGGCTTCGCCGAGGGTGAGATCTTCAAGGTGTCGGAGGGACACATCAAGCGTTCGGTGCAGTCATCAAAGGATATTTTGTCGCAGGCCCTCAACCAGATTGAGGAGGCAAGCAAGAACGAGAGTAAGTTCATCGGCGTTCCTTCGGGCTTCACCGACATCGATCGCCTGACACTCGGCTGGCAACCCAGCGACCTTATCATCATCGCAGCCCGCCCCTCAATGGGTAAGACCGCTTTCGTGCTGTCGATGGCCCGCAATATGGCCGTCGAGTACGAAAATCCCGTAGCATTCTTCTCGCTTGAGATGTCAAGCGTGCAGCTTATGATGCGTCTTATCGTTGCCGAGACAGGTTTGAACGGTAACGATGTGAAGAGTGGTCGCCTCACGCCGGAGCAGTGGCGTCATCTGGAGAGTGCCACCAAGCCTTTGGGTGCAGCACCTCTCTATGTGGATGACACGCCCGCATTGTCGGTCTTTGAGTTCCGTTCAAAGGCTCGTCGTCTGAAAACACAAAACGATATAAAAATCATCATCATCGACTACTTGCAGCTGATGACGGGCGGCACTGACAATAAGAACGGCAACCGCGAGCAGGAGGTGGCATTCATCTCGCGTACGTTGAAGGCCATTGCCAAGGAGTTGAATGTGCCTATCATAGCACTGTCGCAGTTGAGCCGTGCCACCGAGACGCGTGGAGGCTCGAAGCGTCCGCAGCTTTCGGACCTTCGTGAGTCGGGAGCAATCGAGCAGGATGCCGATATCGTGGCATTCATCCACCGACCCGAATATTACGGCATAAACACCGACGAGAATGGTATGCCCACAGCGGGTATGGCCGAGATTATCATCGCCAAGCACCGTAACGGTGCTGTGGAGGATGTTGCACTTCGCTTCCTGAAGGATCAGGCTCGCTTCGCCGACAAGAACAGCGACGAGAACTCCACAGCCGCAACACCTATGGGCAAAACGCAGAAATACAGTTATGTGCAGAGTGCCATAGGCTCGGATGATGGCAGCCAGGGTGGTTTTGCCGGCGGACTGTCGAGTGCCGGCGGAGGTGGCGAGTTTGATATCGCACCCACTCCAAGCAGAACATATTCGAATCCGGCCGATGACGAGGCTCCATTCTAAACGAGATAGTATAAATGGTTGTTCGCAGTTATACGGGTACGGTAGCCGGCATTGGAGCCATAGGTGTCAATGTCGAGGTGAGCATCACGGGAGGAGGCCTGGGTCTTTTCCTTGTAGGCTTGCCCGATAATGCTGTGCGTGAGAGTGAGCAACGCATACGTTCGGCCTTCGAACATTCGGGTTTCAAGATGACCGCCCGCAAGTGTGTGGTAAACCTTGCTCCTGCTGACCTGCGTAAGGAGGGCTCGGGCTTTGACCTGCCGATAGCTGTGGCGATACTCGCTGCCACAAATCAGGTGGTGGCCGACAAGCTGGCGGACTCGATATTTGTCGGCGAGTTGTCGCTTGATGGCGGCATACGAGGAGTGAAGGGTGTGCTACCAATCACAGCCGAGGCTCGCACGAAGGGTTTCAAGAGGATATATGTTGCACGCGACAATGCCGACGAGGCAGCCGTTGTGGAGGGTATAGAGGTGCTGGCGGTGGATAATCTGCTGCAAGTAACGGCATCACTCAACGGCGAGTGCGAAATAGAGCCCACAGCAGGCATCATTGAGGATATGGCGGCTGAGAGGGAGGCATACATTGATGACTTTGCCGATGTGAAGGGTCAGCAATTTGCCAAGCGAGCATTGGAGATTGCCGCGGCAGGAGGTCACAATGTGATTATGATAGGCCCTCCCGGCTCCGGCAAGACGATGTTGGCAAGGCGTATGCCCTCGATACTTCCGCCAATGACCCTGGAGGAGGCGTTGGAGACCACCAAGATTCACTCCGTAGCGGGTAAGCTCGGCACACATAAGGGTTTGATGCGTCAGCGTCCGTTCCGTGCCCCGCACCATCTGGCTTCGCCCGTAGCACTCATAGGCGGAGGTCAGACACCGCAACCCGGCGAGGTGTCGCTGGCACATAACGGAGTGTTGTTCCTCGACGAGATGCCGGAGTTCGGGCACAGCGTTCTGGAGGTGTTACGACAGCCTTTGGAGGATAAGCATATTGCAATCGCAAGAGCCAAATATGCAGTGGACTACCCCTCCAACTTCACGCTTATAGCCTCAATGAACCCCTGTCCCTGCGGCTACTACAACCACCCCGAGAAGGAGTGCAGCTGCTCGCAGGCATCGGTGCATCGTTATATGGGTCGCATATCGGGGCCACTTATGGACCGCATAGACCTGCACGTCGAGGTCATCCCCGTAACGCGTAGCGAGATGTCGGCATCAACACCCGCAGAGAGCAGTGCCGAGGTGCGAGGGCGTGTAATCAGAGCAAGAGAGATTCAGGCCGAAAGGTTTAGGGATATAGGCATACACACCAATACGATGATGACATCGGCTATGCTGCAACGATTTTGTCCTCTGTCGGCTGAGGCTCGACGACTGCTCGATATGGCCATGGAGAGGTTACAGCTCTCGGCACGAGCCTACGACCGCATAATAAAAGTGGCTCGCACGATTGCCGACCTTGATGGAGAAAGAGATATAACCCCAAAGCATATCTCGGAGGCGATATCATACAGAACGCTTGACAGAGATAGCTGGGGAAGGTAAAAGAAATTCAAAATTCAAAATTTATAATTTATAACTTGTATTCATAGTTCATAGTTCAAAATTCATATTGCGATTTTGAAGACGATATACAAAGAAAAAATATGAAAAAGATTATACTTTCGGGAGGCGGCACGGGAGGCCATATATATCCCGCCGTGGCGGTAGCCGAAGCACTCAAACGCAAATGGGGCGACGAGGTGGAGATTCTCTTTGTCGGTGCCGAGGGCAAGATGGAGATGGAGAAGATTCCAGCTTTGGGATACAACATCAAAGGCTTGCCGATGGCAGGTCTGCAACGTCGTCTGGATGTGAGAAACCTCGCCCTGCCATTTAAGGTACTGCGTAGCGTCAATCGAGCAAAGCAGGTCATTCGCGACTTCGGGGCAGATGTCGTGGCGGGCTTTGGTGGCTATGCAAGTGCTCCCGTATTGTGGTCGGCACAGCGTATGGGCATACCGACACTTATTCAGGAGCAGAACTCTTACGCCGGCGTAACGAACAAGATTTTGGCGAAACGAGCAAAAACGATTTGTGTTGCGTATGACGATATGGATCGTTTCTTCCCTGCCGAGAAGATTGTGATGACGGGAAATCCCCTGCGTGGCAGTTTCTCACCCAAGCAGACGAAGAGCAAGGAGGCTTTGGAATATTACGGGCTGAAAGAGGATATACCTACACTGCTTATCGTGGGTGGCTCACTCGGCACACGCACGCTGAACGAGATGATGAAGCACTGGATTGCCTCGCTGGGTGGCAAAGCTCCTATTCAGGTACTGTGGCAGACAGGTAAGTTCTACGAGAAGGAGATGCAGGCCTTTCTGCAGGCTCACCCCACCGAGAATATCTGGCAGGGGGCATTTATCGACCGAATGGATTATGCCTACGAGGTGGCCGATGTAGTGCTGTCACGCAGTGGTGCCTGCACCGTATCGGAGTTGTGCCTGGTGGGTAAGCCGACCATCTTCGTACCCTCGCCCAATGTGGCCGAAGACCATCAGACGAAGAATGCACAGGCATTGGTAGGTAAGCGTGCTGCTGAGATGGTACGCGACGCAGAGGCAATAGAGTCAGGTATGGCAAGAGCCCTGACGCTGCTGAAAAACAAGGTACGACTGGAGGAGTTACATCAGAATATCTCGGCGTTAGGCATAGCCGACGCTGCCGAGAGAGTGGCTGCCGAAATTGAAAAATTGTGGTAATGAGAGAGTTTGACAACATATACTTTATGGGTATCGGAGGTATCGGAATGAGTGCCCTGGCCCGTTATTTCCTGCACGAAGGCAAGGCTGTGGCCGGATATGACCGCACAGCAACACCCCTCACGCAGGCATTGGAGAGGGAGGGTGCCATCGTGACCTAT
Organism: Alistipes sp.; assembly: GCA_017383445.1. GTDB lineage: Bacteria > Bacteroidota > Bacteroidia > Bacteroidales > Rikenellaceae > Alistipes. Next base: position 9,219 of record JAFNXQ010000054.1, on the reverse strand, counting down.
GACGACGAGGTGGAGTCTGTACCCGAAGCGTTCCGCAACCCCGAAACGACAATGGTGGTATTCACGCCCGCCGTGCCGTCAGACCATCCGCAGATGCAGTTCTTCCGCGAGGGAGGTTTTCTTGTAGAGAAGCGTTCACAGATGCTGGGACATCTCTCGGAGGGTAAATATGTTATGGCGGTGGCAGGTACGCACGGCAAGACCACGACATCGACACTCATAGCGTGGCTCAACGAGGCAACCGGAGCCAATGGCAGTGCCTTTCTGGGTGGTATATCAAAGAATTTCGGCGGAAACCTCGTTCTCGGTTCATCAGACCGCCTGGCGGTGGAGGCTGACGAGTTTGACCGTTCATTCCTGCGACTTTCGCCTGACGTGGCTGTCATAACGGCTGTGGCGGCAGACCACCTCGATATATACGGCACGTTTGAGGCTGTGGTGGAGGCCTTTGGCCAGTTTGCCGCACTCATCAAGAAGGGTGGGCATCTCATACTGAAAAAGGGTGTGGAGATTGCCCTGCCGAAGGAGGACGTACACATCTGGCGATATGCCTACAACGAGGAGTGCGACTTCTACGCCGACAACATAACTCTCTGCGAGGGAGGTTATTACAACTACGACATCGTAACCCCCGACGGCCGTATTACCGACTGTCGTCTGGGTATTCCGGGCTGGGTGAATATCGAAAATTCGGTGGCTGCCGTTGCCGCTATGTGGTGTGCGGCCCGCTCGCGTGGCGAGGCTCTCGATCTGGACCTTTTGCGAAGAGGTCTTTGCGAGTACTCGGGCGTGAAGCGACGCTTTGAGTTCTACATAAACACCCCCAAGCAGGTCTATATGGATGACTATGCCCACCACCCCGAGGAGTTGGAGGCAGCCATAACATCTGTTCGCAGGATGTTCCCCACACGTCACCTGACGGCGATATTCCAGCCGCACCTCTACACCCGCACACGCGACCTTTACGAGGAGTTTGCGGCGGCTCTATCGCACGCTGACGAGGCTATCCTGGTGCCGATATACCCCGCACGCGAGTTGCCTATCGAGGGTATAACATCGGAGATTATTGCCGACCGCGTAAGTGTGCCCTGCACCATCTGCGAGAGGGAGAATCTGGCAGCATATCTGAATGAACACAAAACAGATGTGGTGGTTACATTTGGTGCCGGCAACATTGACGCATACTGCGAGGATATAGCAGCGACATTACGAAAAAAGGCTTAACGATGAAACGAATATTGTCGATATTGGGCAATCTGCTCCTATGGGCTCTGGTGATTGGGTTCGCACTCTTCTTCAACGGGCGTGCGAAGCAGCATCGTGCCCAGACAACAATATCGGCAATGGAGGTTATACTGACCGACAGCCTGCAAGATGAGGTACTCGTGAAAAAGAGCATCGTGGAGGAGTGGGTTCGCAACAGCGGCATAGAGTTTCAGGGCGTGCCGGTTGAAAATGTGGACCTCAACGGCATAGAACAGGCTATCAGTCGCAACGGATTCATTCAGCGTGTGAACACCCGCACCACGTTTGATGGCCGTCTGATGGTGGAGGTGAGTCAGCGACGCCCTCTGCTGCGTATGATGGTCGATGGATACAACTGCTACCTCACAGGGGATGGCTTCATCTTCCCCTCTCCCCGACTCTCGGCGGTATATGCACCCATCGTAACAGGCTCATACTCTCCGCCCGTGCCGGCACAGTATGTAGGCCGGGTGGAGGATTACATATCGTCGCTGATAGCCGAGTCCGAGCAACGCATAGCCGATATGCAGCACGAAAAAGTACCACTCTTTGAGCAGGATAAGAAGATACGCCAACAGATAAAGGATGTAAGAAAAATTCGCATCTCGAAACGCTTCTGGAAGGAGCTGCGTCTGCGTTTCAACCCCTCATATCAGGACGAGTACGACCAGGATGTCCGCGACACGCGTGCATACAAGGCAGAGTTACGAAGAAAATATCGTTATCAGTTGCAAATTAACGACAATAAGATTGACCGGATAAGCCAACGACAGGATAACGAACGTCAGAGCCAAAAAAAGTTGCTGAAAAGATATGAAGATTTGGTTAAACTCATTAACTTTGTAAAATATATTGAGGATAATGCATTTTGGCAGGCAGAAATCGTTGAGATTGTCGCCTCCGAGATGTCAAATGGCGAGCTCCAGCTGGAGCTTATACCTCGTTCGGGCAACCATCGCATATTGTTCGGAACGGCTGATAATGTGGAAGATAAGCTGGACAAACTGATGTCATTCTATCAGAGTGGTCTGACCAACATCGGGTGGGATGAGTTCAGAACAATATCGCTGAAATATGACGGGCAGGTCGTTTGCCGAAAGTGATTGATGCCTCGGGTTGCAGAGGCAAAGAGAGTGAAGAGAAAAAAATTAATATAGAAGGGATAGTGGAGATGAAAAATTACGTTGTAGCCATTGATGTAGGTTCATCAGAGATTAAGATTGCCGTAGGCTCTATCGCTGAGGGTGGGGCCATAAACATAGAGTGCATAGTAACAGAGCCTTGCGATGGCGTTACTGCCGGCCTTATCAGTAACAATCAGACCGCCGGCAATGCTCTGCGTGCGGCACGCGAGAAAGCCGAGAAACTGACAGGCATAGCCATAACCGATGCTTATGTAAGCATTTCGGGTAAGTTTGTGCGTTGTGCCCGTTATACCGACCATGTATTTGTGGAGGATAAGGACAACTGCATCGCACGCGAAGATGTGCTGAACCTGAGCAATCGTATGCACAATGTGAAGGCGGAGGATAATGAGAATATTATGGACCTATTCCCCATCTGCTACACCAACGACGCAGGTGCAGAGATGAAAAATCCCGTAGGCTCATACAGCAAACAGCTCACATCCACATACAACTACATCCTATGCGAGAGAAATGCCGAGGAACGTTTCCGTCGCATATTCCGCGATGCTCATATCTCCATACAGGGTATGTTTGCGAGTGCTGCCGTAATCAGCGAGTCGATGATAACCGCCGAGGAGAAAGAGGAGGGCGTGGCTATCGTGGACATAGGCAGCGAGGTGACTGATGTTGCCATCTATCGTGGCGGAGCCTTGTGCTATATAGTATCTATCCCTATCGGAGGTATGGCTATAAACTCCGACATTCACCACTACGCAAGTCAGATTCCGCTGCCCGCCATTGAGAAGTTAAAGAGGATTCACGGCTCGGCTCTGGCCAGCAACACAACAAACGTCACTATCAATATTCAGAAGGGTGCACGCAACCTTATGCCGATACAGAGTCTTAACCTCGCAGCAATAATAGAGGCCCGCATGACCGACATTGTCGATTATGTATGGAATGAGATTCGTGAGGCCGGCTTTGCGAAGAGGCTCTCTGCAGGTATCGTTTTGACGGGTGGTGCTGCCAATCTGAAAGATGTAGCAGAGCTCTTTCAGAAGATTACGGGCGTGGAGACACGCGTAGCATGTGCCGAGTTGGGACTGACCCCAGAGTCTTTGGAGAAGGCGACATCGCCCAACCTCACACTGGCTGTATCGTTGCTGTTGCACGGTGCAAAGAAGGGAGCTACACCCGTAGGTAAGATACAACGACCTGCGGAGCCAATAGACGACATTGAGGAGAAGAAGGATGACCAGAGTTCTGTCGTTGAGAAAAAGCCCGTCACTGTCGCTGAAGATGAGAGCAACGATGAGCCGGACGATGATTTTGTCGATGAGGATGGTGAGGATGAGGATATCCCAAGTGAGAGCTCTTCAAAGCGTGGCGGTTTCTGGAGTCGCATGAAAGATAAGTTCCGTTCATCGCTGGATAAAGCATTCCAAAATCCCGATGTTAACGACGAGGACGATAATGACGATTATTAAAATTGGCTAAAAATTAAGACGATGGAGAATTTGATGAACGAACTTAATTTGCAGAAAAAGGAGACACAGGAGGATCCTATCATAACAGTCATCGGTGTAGGTGGCGGTGGCGGCAACGCATTGAACTATATGTGGAAACTGGGCATCAAGGATGTTAATTTCCTCGCCTGCAACACCGATGCCAAGGCGTTGAGAAACCTGCATTCAAACTTCCCCGAAGAGAATAAGATTATATTGGGTAAACCCGAAGACTCTTTGTATGGTATTGGTGCGGGTAACGACCCGGTGCGAGGCCGTGAGTTGGCGACATACTCGATTGAGACAATTCGCCAATTCCTCGAGCAGAAGAAGACAAAGATGGTATTCATTGCCGCAGGTATGGGTGGTGGCACCGGTACGGGTGCAGCTCCCGTCATTGCGAAGCTGGCTCACGAGATGGGTATCCTGACCGTGGCTAACGTGACCTCACCGATGCTATCGGAGGGTCCGGCACGCTGTAATCAGGCGGCAGAGGGTATCGACGAGTTGAAGAAATATGTGGATTCACTTCTGGTCCTCAACAACGACAGCATACGCCAGCAGTTTGGCAAATTGCCCGTAACGAAGGCATTCAGCAAGGCCGACGATGTGCTGGCATCGGCAACAAAGGGTATCGCAGAGATTATCACCGTTGATTCGGCATTCATCCGAGTCGATTTTGCCGATTTGGAAAAGGTGATGCGTGGCAGTGGTCGTGCCCATATGGGTGTGGCAAAAGCCAGTGGCGATGGTCGTGCAATGGAGGCGGCTCGCTTGTCGCTGTGTTCGCCGTTGCTTGACAGCAACTCTATCTCCGGCTCTACAAAGGTGTTGATAAACATAGCTGCCAAGGATGTGGATAATATCACATACGAGGAGGTAAATGAGATTGTAGATTACATTCAGGCATACGCAAGTTGCAAACTTGACGACAACTCGACTCAAAACGCCAATATTATATGGGGTGTCAGCTCAAAGGCTACGCTGGGAGATGATGAGATTGAGGTTGTTGTGGTGGCAACGGGTTTCAACAGCGATGATACGGAGTCTGCAAAACAACCATACTTTGGTGGCATAGAGATAAGTCCCAAAGATATTGAGAAGCCAATAGAACCGAAGGGACCTCTGTCAAACCCTGAAAAGGATAAAGAGAAGACAAAGGAGGCAGACGAGAATAAAAAGAGGGAGGATGATTCTACACGAGGCATTCTTGACCGCCGTCAGCCCAAGTTTGCACATCTGGATACAGAGATGAAGATACCCGCGTTCCGTCGCCGCAATGTGGGAATGATCGAGAACAATGTAACAGGAGCTCGCAAGGAGAGCTTCCGCATTGAGTCGAGTGATGATGCTGTGGAGAGCAGCAGCAATGAGTTGTTCAGATAGTAGTTTTTGAGTTGGAAGAGATAGGTATAATATATCAAGGCATAACTCCGCAGGTAATCACTATGTTGGTGATTACCTGCTTGTTACTATGCATCTCCGCCCTTGTATCGGGCTCGGAGGTGGCATTCTTCTCTCTCACGCCCCGCGACAAACAGGATATGCGTGAAAACGCCGACAGCCGCGACTCTGCTATTCTGTCGTTAATTGAAGATGTGGATAGCTTGCTGGCAACGATACTCGTCACGAATAACCTCGTGAATATTTGTATCGTAATCCTCTCGTCAAACGCCATTGACGCTATGTTTAGATTCCAGTCCAGCGGTGTGGAGTTTGTCATTAAGTCGGTAATCGTCACATTCCTACTGTTGCTCTTTGGCGAGATTCTGCCCAAGGTGCTGTCACAAGGCAATCCCCGTGCTTTTGCACGCTTCGTGGTATATCCCATCAAGGCCTTCGGCTGGATTACATACCCACTATCGTATGTTCTGGTACGCACGGGTGGCCGCATCAGCCGCATAGCATCACGCAACGCCGAAATCTCTATGGAGGAGCTTGCCGATGCTGTTGATCTGGCTCGCGGCTCATCAAAGGAGGAGCATCAGATGTTGTCGGGCATCGTCAGCTTTGTAAATACCGAAGTGGCGGAGATTATGCGTCCTCGTATTGACATTGTGGCGGTTGATATCAAGGCTACATATTCACAGTTGAGAGCCATCATCACCGAGTCGGGCTACTCGCGTATTCCCGTCTATGATGAAGACCTGGATGATATTAAGGGTGCTTTGTATGTGAAGGATCTTCTGCCATATCTGAACAATGGCGACGAGTTTGGCTGGCAGCAGCTGCTGCGTAAGATATATTTCGTGCCGAAGCACAAGAAGATTGACGACCTGCTGCGAGATTTTCAGGAGAATAAGATTCACGTTGCCATAGTGGTTGATGAGTATGGAGCAACGCAAGGACTGGTATCGCTGGAGGATATTCTGGAAGAGGTCGTCGGCGAGATCTCCGATGAAAGTGATGTCGAGGAGTCGTTCTACGAGAGGCTGAACGCCAACACCTATATCTTTGACGGCAAGACGCACATCGTCGATTTTGAACGTGTCATAGGCTGCGGCGAGGATACTCTGGCCGATGTGCAGGGACGTGCAGAGACTCTGGCAGGCCTGATGCTGGAGCTGCGTCGCGACCTGCTCAAAAAAGATGATATGGTCGAGGCTCATAACATCCGCTTTACGGTTCAGAAGATGGACGGCCGCCGCATTGACAAGATTAAGGTGGTGGTAAGAGATTATAAGAATGACGAACAATAGCGTTTCCCACAACCACGCAGAGGGTCTTTTGCTCATAGGCGATATACTTCCGTTGGCAGAGGCCGAGTCGTTGGCTGATGAGCTGGACCTCGCCTCGGTGGAGGGTATCGTATCGCCTACACGGCGAGCCGAACGTCTGTCGTGGCGTATTCTTCTGCGACGCTACGCCCAACACCCTGTCGAGGTGGAGCATTTGGAGAGTGGAGCTCCGCAAATCAAGAATCTGCACTACCCGCACATATCTGTTTCACATTGCAGCGATAAGGCGGCAGTTGTGCTGTCACACCGCCCCTGCTGCGTAGATATAGAGTCACTCAACCGTGACTTCGCGAAGGTAGCTCCGCGATTTATGAGTGCGGAGGAGCTGGATATGGCCTGCGACACGACAACGATGGCCGCTGTATGGTCGGGCAAGGAGTGCCTCTACAAGCTCTATGGGCAACAAGGTCTGGACCTAAGACGGGATATACATATCACAAAGGTAGATTTCGAGCAGGGCATTATCGAGGGGAGTATCTTATCGGAGCCGACTATCCAGCTGCGTGTGGCACTGCCCGATGATAAGCATATTGTAGTATATCGCATTTAACATCGGAATACCTATTATAATATAGGTATTTTTTTTGTACCTTTGTCGCCGTTATGAATGCACAGTTTTCACCATTATCGTTAGGTACTGACAAGCTATCCACCCTATTGCTACGATATGCTCTGCCTTCAATCATTGCACAGGTATCGACATCGTTATACAACATCGTGGATAGTATCTTCATCGGTCAGGGTGTAGGCCCAATGGCTATCGCCGGCCTGGCACTCACGATGCCTATGATGAACCTGACGGCCGCCTTTGGTGCTATGGTGGGAGCCGGCTCGGCCGCACTGACCTCAATACGACTGGGACAGGGCAACAAGTCGGCAGCGGAGCATATTCTGGGTAATGTCGTGATATTGAACGTCATCATGGGTCTTGCATTGTCGGCTTTGGGACTCTACTTCCTCGATGATTTGCTCTACTTTTTCGGTGCAAGCGAGCATACCATAGGCTACGCACGCGAGTTTATGCGTGTGATTCTCTACGGAAATGTCATCACGCACCTCTACCTCGGACTTAACAATATGCTGCGTGTGTCGGGCTACCCGCAGAAGGCGATGCTGCTGATGATCGTCTCGGTGGTGGTCAATCTCATTCTGTGTCCGATATTTATCTTCGTCTTTGACTGGGGCATTGCCGGCTCGGCGTGGGCCACGGTGATAGGTCAGAGTGTGCCTCTGGTGTTGCAAATCATACACTTCACAAGTAAGAAGGATATATTCCTGCGATTCCGCCATGGTGCGTTCCGTATCAAGTCGGAGATTGTCAGGGGCATCATAAGTATCGGTATGGCTCCCTTTATGATTCAGTCGTGTGCCTGCATCGTTACAATCATCGTCAATAACACACTCGTCAAGTATGGCGGCGACCTGCAAATCGGAGCATACGGCATTGCCAACCGCGTGGCATTCCTCTTTACGATGGTGGTGCTGGGATTGAGTCAGGGTATGCAGCCCATTGTGGGCTACAACTACGGAGCAAAGAAGTTTGACCGCGTGAAGAAGATTCTCTTTATGACCATTGCGTGGGGCACGGCTACCACGACACTCGGCTTTGTGATATGTGAGTTCTTCCCCGAATATGTCGTGCGTCTGTTCGTCAGTGAAGATGGGTCGGGCAGTGCCACGCAGCTTATTGAGGCCACGGTACACGGTATGCGGATACTGCTCCTGATGTTCCCCATTGTCGGCTTCGCCATTCTGGTTGGTAACTTCTTCCAGTTCATCGGCAAGGCCAAGCGTGCTATCATACTCTCGATGTCGCGACAGATGCTCTTCATCGTGCCGCTGCTGCTCACCCTGCCCCGCTTCTGGGGAACAGATGGCGTGTGGTACGCAATACCCATAGCCGATGCTGCCGCAGTATTGCTCGCAGCAATATTGCTTACCTACCAGCTGCGTCACCTCGGCTCGGACAAGCAGATATAGCAGGGAACAAAAAAGTCGTTAATCCGCAAGGACTAACGACTAAATTTTTGTTTGAAGCTCGGCCGGGCTACTTCTTGTTGAATGTGTTCATCGTAAGGTCGGGACCCGCCGTTGCAAACGAGAGAACAGCATTGCCGAAGTGCTTCAACCTATCGGGCAGAGCCTGCTCCTCCTCCGCAGAGAATTCTCCCAGAACATAATCGACCTGATGACCCTTCGCAAAGTCGCCACCCACGCCGAAGCGTATGCGGGCATAATCCTCGCGACCCAGCAACTCCGAGATATTCTTCAAGCCGTTATGACCTCCGGCACTACCCTTCTTACGCATACGCAACTCGCCGAACGGCAGTGCGATATCGTCAGAGATGATGAGTATATTCTCAACAGGAATCTTCTCCTGCTCCATCCAGTAGCGGACAGCCTTACCCGACAGATTCATATAGGTCGAGGGTTTGAGAAGCAGGATTTGACGACCCTTATGACGAATCGTCGCAGTGGAACCATAACGGCCCGCCATAAAAGAGACGTTGGATGCCTCAGCCAAGGCATCCAACACTCTGAATCCTATGTTGTGACGGGTAGAGGCGTACTCGGCACCTATGTTACCCAATCCTACAACGAGGT
>JAFNXQ010000053.1 GCA_017383445.1 Alistipes sp. | reverse complement strand
GCGTTCCTTTTTATGGAAGACCTTTTCATGGTTCGTCACTATAATAATGGCGTAATTGACAGAAGTAAAGGCGAAATACGACCTATTAAACTAAAAGGTGGCAAGAATTGTACAATGGAACTAGTGCTTACACGAAAGGGCGGTAGTTATATAATCGAGTATGATAATATCGAGGTGTTCCGATGGAAAAGAGTATTACACTCTCCTCATTTCGGATTCTATACGACAGGAAAGATTCGTGTAGAAGAGATGATTTTGGAGCAGGAATATACGGGACAGCAAGAATATTAACCTTTACCCCAAAAATAAGCCGCTAATGTTAGCGGCTTATTTTTTGTTATATAAAGACCTTATCGGCGAGGTTTGATATCCAACTTCACGGGGCGAATCATATTCTCGGGTGAGAGAATTGTGTCGAGCTCCTCCTTGGTGAGGATACCCTCCTCGATAACCAAATCATAGACACTGCCTCCTGTCTCCAACGCCTTCTTGGCAATCTTTGTAGAGTTCTTGTAGCCGATGATAGGGTTGAGAGCTGTAACGATACCGATACTGTTGCGAACATAACCCTGGCAAACATCCTTGTTAGCCTTGATGCCATCTACGCAATTTACACGCAATGTATCGAATCCGTTCATCATAATCTCGGCAGACTCAAAGCAGCACTGTGCCATAACGGGCTCCATAGCGTTCAGCTCCATCTGTGCAGCCTCGGCACTCATAGCAACGCACATATCGTTACCGATAACCTTGTATGAAATCTGGTTCATAACCTCCGGAATAACGGGATTAACCTTACCCGGCATAATAGATGATCCCGGCTGGCGTGCGGGCAGGTCAAACTCGTGCAGACCGCAGCGAGGACCTGATGCCAGCAGACGAAGGTCGTTACAAATCTTATTCATCTTAACTGCAATGCGACGCAAAGCCTGTGAGTAGCCAACCATCGATGTAGTGTCTGATGTAGCAGCCACCAGGTCGCCTGCGAGCTTCACATCCCAGCCTGTAATCTGACGCAAAGCAGCGATACACTTCTCTGAATACTCTGGCTCCGAGCAGATACCTGTACCAATAGCCGTAGCACCCATATTTACGGTGAGCAACTCCTCGGCAGCGAACTCCACGTTACGAATCTCGTCACGCAGTATGTTGGCGTAAGCTCCGAATGTCTGACCCAGAGTCATAGGAACGGCATCCTCCAACTGTGTACGGCCCATCTTCAGGATGTGTGCAAACTCCTTCGCCTTCTTGTCAAACGAAGCGATAAGAGCCTCAAAGTGCTTCATAAAACGCAAATGAGTTGCGTAAAGACCCAGGTGAATAGCCGTTGGGTAGGCGTCGTTTGTAGATTGAGAGCAGTTAACGTGGTCGTTGGGTGAGAGATACTGATACTCTCCGGCCTCGTGACCCATAATCTGCAAACCGCGATTTGCGATAACCTCGTTGGCGTTCATATTGGTAGTTGTACCGGCACCGCCCTGAATCATATCTACGGGGAACTGGTCGTGGTGCTTGCCCTCCAAAATCTCCAGACAAGCCTGTGAGATGCCCTTGAACTGCTCATCGGTGAGCAGGCCCAGCTGATGATTAGCCTCGGCAGCTCCCAGCTTGGTCATTGCAAGACCATTAATGAAAAGAGGATAGTTGCAAAGGCGGAAATTGCTGATGGGGAAATTTTCTATTCCACGCAAGGTCTGTACGCCGTACAACTTATCGGCAGGAACCTCCATCTGGCCGATGAGGTCACTCTCAATACGCATCGTTTTGTTGCTCATAGTGTTATGTTTTTTTAGTTGATTAGTTTTTTCTGTTTAGTCCTACCCGAAGGCAAAATGCAACTATAAAGATAACTCTTTTCGGTTGATTTTCAAAATTTCAGCCGATTAAAAGCTGTAAACATTTTGTGATGAGCAGGGTGTTGCCGAACAATTAAATGGAGTTTGCTGTATTAATATGCGTGTGCCAGGGCGTTTTAGGGTGAATATATGTATAAATATGCGTAAAAATATGATTTTTATGTAAAAAATATTTGTTTTGATAATAAATTTTATTAACTTTGTATCATCATAATAGTTGAACGATGTGATTACCCGCTTATTGATGTTGCCGGGCCGGTACAAGCCTTTGCCGCGGAGGTTGTGGGAGTTAGATATGATAAAAATAGTAAATTAGGTATTAGGTTGGTCGTAACATTTTTCGTGGTGTTGCGACCATTTTTTTTCAGAATACCACCGAAAAGTATTATCTTTGAGAGAAATAAATAAAACAAAAGATAGATGAGTCTTAAAAAAGAGAGTTGGAAGCCGGGCACAATGATATATCCCGTGCCGGCTGTTTTGGTGAGTTGCGGTGCTACCCCCGAGGAGTATAACCTCTTTACCGTGGCCTGGACCGGTACGATATGCAGTGACCCCGCCATGTGCTATATCTCGGTACGCCCCGAGAGACACTCCTACGAGATAATAAAGCGTACGGGAGAGTTTGTCATCAACCTTACAACCGAGTCCCTGGCCCGTGCTACCGACTGGTGTGGCGTGAGGTCGGGCCGCGATTACGATAAGTTCGCCGAGATGGGTCTGACAGCCATTCCTTCGGCGGTAGTTAATGCTCCTGCGGTGGCAGAGTCGCCCGTGTCGATAGAGTGTCGCGTGAAGAACATTGTACCATTGGGTACGCACGATATGTTTATCGCCGATGTAGTCAATGTGCTGGTTGATGAGGAGTTTATCGATGCCGAGAGTGGCAAGCTCGATATGGAGAAGGCTCGTCCTCTGGCCTATTGTCACGGCGAATATTTCGGACTTGGCAAGGCTCTCGGTCACTTCGGCTGGTCGGTACGCAAGAAGCCGCGTAAAAAGGCGAAGGTCAGGAAATAGGGTCGAAAGATATTGCGTATGGTCGCATCTTGGGGTGTCTGTGAATAACAGGCACCTTTTTTCGTTTTGGGTATGTTTTTTGCATCGGTAGGGGAAACAAAACGGAGAGATGAAGAGAATTATCGTGTTATTACTCTTCACGGCCTGCCTTACGGATGTAAAGTCGCAGAGCCGTGAAGGGTTTATTGAGGCTTATCGTAACGGAACACTTTCAGAAGCGGAAATCAACGAGTTAAAACAGCAATACCGTCAGTACGATGCTGATGCCAATAAGTCGCGTAGCCGAAGCGTTTCAAACAATGAAAATCTGTCGCCGGCGAGGTCGGATGTGTCTGTTCAGGGGAATGAGAAGGTCTTCGGGCAGAGCCTGTTCCGAAATAAGAACCTGACTTTTGAGCCCGATATCAATATAGCCACCCCCGAAGATTATCTACTGGGTACTGGCGATGAGGTCATTATCGATTTGTGGGGAGATACGCAGCTGACACTACGTTCGGAGCTATCGCCGGAGGGTAGCATCGTGCTGACGGATGTGGGGCCTGTCTCGCTGGCGGGTCTAACCATCAAGCAGGCGGAGCAGCGTTTAAGGCGGGCCTTGATGAATAACTATGAAGGTCTTGAAGATGGCTCTGTGAAGATGCTACTGTCGCTGGGAAAGATTCGCAGCATCAAGGTCGATGTTGTGGGCGAAGTGGCTATGCCCGGCAGCTATACATTGCCCTCTCTGGCGACGCTTTTTCACGCCCTCTATCTTGCAGGAGGCGTGAGTGATATAGGCTCTCTGCGTACAATAGCCCTCTTTCGCGGAGGTAAGCAGGTCGCCGAGGTCGATATGTATGACTACATAATATCGGGGCGTAACGATCAGGATGTGGCTCTGCGAGGGGGCGATTTGATAGTTGTTCCGACCTATAATCGTCTGGTGAATGTTGCAGGAGCCGTGAAACGCCCTATGCACTATGAGATGCGGCGGGGTGAGACACTTGCCGAAGCCATAGCCTTTGCGGGAGATTTTCTCGGCAAGGCTAATCGCAGTCAGGTGAGTGTAGTCCGCCGACAGGGAGGTAAGCGGCAGTCGTTTACCGTCGCTGGCGACAGATTGGCGGAGTTTGAGGTCGAGGATGGCGATGAGATTACCATCGGCGGCGATATCAATCGTCACGCCAATCGTGTTGAGGTGCGGGGTGCGGTCTATCGTGATGGCTACTATGCCATTGATGATAAGATGCAGACCCTGACCCAGCTCTTGCAGCGTGCCGAGGGGTTGCGTGAGGATGCCTTTATGCAGCGAGCTTTGCTCTATCGTGAGGGCGACGACTTGAAAACCGAGGTCTTGCCTATTGACTTGCAGGCTCTGATGGAAGGCGAGTGTGAGGATGTGGTGCTGCGGTCAAACGATATGCTGGTAGTATCGGCAGTCGATGATATGCAGGAGATATACACCGTAAGCATATATGGTGCAGTAAATCGTTCGGGAGATTATCCCTATGCAACGAATATGAGTGTCAAGGATTTGCTGGTTGAAGCAGGGGGGCTGCAAGAGGCTGCTTCGACGGCAAATATCACCATAACACGAAGGATAAAGAGTCCCGAAAGCCGAAATGCACGGGAGCAGTTGTTTGAAATCTTCACAATCAACCTCGACGATGGTGTGTCGGTTGGTGGCAGAGAGTTTTTGTTGGAGCCGTTCGATCAGGTATTTGTGCGGCGTTCTCCCGTCTATATTACGCAGAGCAGCGTCACGATTGATGGCGAGGTGGCCTTTGAGGGGCAATACCCTCTCTCGCATCGTAATATGCGGTTGTCGGAAGTTGTTGAGGCTGCGGGAGGCCTCACGTCGGGAGCATTTACAGAGGGAGCATATCTCCTTCGACGAAGGAGTCCCGAGGAGAGAATACAGAATGATGCCCTGCACACTCTTATCGATATGCAGCGTGGAGTGGGTGGGCGTGACTCGTTGAAACTGGCAAATGTGGCTATGTCGGAGAGTTTTCCCGTAGGGATAAATCTCGCCGAAGCAATGGCACACCCTGGTTCGGATGCCGATATTGTCCTGCGTGACGGCGATGTGATTTCTATTCCCAAATACAACAGTACGGTGCGGGTTATGGGTACAGTGCTTTATCCTAACTCGGTGACCTATAAGGAGGGTAAGCGGTTGCGATATTATGTAGATGCCGCAGGCGGTTTTGGTAATAGGGCCCGCCGCAAGCGGACATTTGTAATATATATGAACGGAATGGTCGAATCGGGCCTCTCGGCGAAGGTGCGACCAGGGTGTGTCGTTATTGTCCCGGCAAAATCGCCTGCACAACCACTTCGCTGGGCCGAGATAGCAGGTATGATATCCACTTCGGCAACAACAACAGCAGTCGTCTTATCGGCCATAAGTATAGCAAAGTGACATGAACAGGAGCAGAGAGGAAGAGGAGATTGATTTGTGGCAGTTGCTGCAACGTGTGTGGCAGTGTCGTCGGCTGGTGTTCTTGTCAGTCGTACTATTTATGGGGGTCGGCGTCATTGTGGCGATGCTGCTGCCCAAGGAGTACAAGGCTTCGTGCGATATGGTGCCACAGACCTCGCACCAATCGGAGTTGAAGCAGATGTCCTCGCTGGCATCGCTGGTTGGAGTGAACATAGAGGGTATGGATGAGCAGGCTATATCGCCCTATGTCTATGCCGATATTATGTCGAGTGTGAATTTCCGCAAAGAGCTGCTCTCTACGCCTGTATATGTGGCGGAGGAGGCTATGCAGATGACTCTGCGGGAGTATCTGCTACGCGATTTTGAGGCGAATGACGAGGAGATTATTGCGGTGTCGATGCCCGATGGCGTAGAGAGTATTTCGCACGCCGATTATACCTGTTTCAGAGAACTGGATAACCGCGTAAAGCTGATGCTTGACGATGATAAAGGCCTTCTTACAATCGAGGTGCTTATGCCCGAGAGGCTTATGGCAGCACAGGTGGCACAGGCGGCTATGGAGCAGCTGCAACGCTATATCACCCGTTTGAGAATAGAGAAGGTGGAGTCAAATCTCGCCTTTGTGGAGCAACGCTACGATGAGGCTCGTAGCCGGTTTGAGAGTGTGCAGGCTCGTAGAGCCCGTTTCCGTGATTCAAATCGCAATACCACACGCTATGCAGCACAAACCGAACTGGAAAAACTCGATGCGGAGTATGCTCTGGCTGCCGATATTTATGGTGAGCTTGCTATGCAGCGAGAGTTGGCAAAGATAAAAGTGAAGGAGACGATGCCCGTTCTGACCATAATAAATCCCGTGGCAGTACCTTTCCGTAAAAATAAGCCTCATCGAATCATAATAATTATTACCTTTGCAGTAATAGGTATGGCCGTCGGGTCTTTCTTGGCGTTGGTTATACCATCTGTCGTAGATACGACAGGGTGGCGTTCTTTGCTTAATCTATTGCCGGCGGAGGCTGTTCAGGAGGTAAAAAATAGGCAAGTGCGTTATGACAAGCTATGACCTCATATATTTCGCTTTGCTGCCGTTGATGGTGGCTATGCTGGTTGTCTCGGTTGTGCATCCCACATTGGTCAAGATAGCACGCCGCAAGCACATAGTGGATACTCCCAATGCCCGCAAACTGAACAAGGTGCCGGTTCCGATGCTGGGCGGTGTCGGTGTGTTGTGCGGCATACTCTTCGCTATGGGAGTAGTGGGGTGTTATGGCTTTCAGCAGAGTGTCAGTGTGATGGTTGTTATTGCTTTGGTCGTGATGCTCTATACGGGTGTCGGTGACGATATACTCGACTTTCGCCCTCGCTGGAAGTTTGCCTTGCAGGCCTTTGTCGTGATGTTGCTCATTGTGCCTGTGGGTGTCAGTATCGATGGCCTGGGAGGTCTGTGGGGATTGTATTACCTGCCACGATGGTTGTCGGTGGCCCTGACTCTGGTGGCCGGCGTGGGGATAATAAATGCCATAAATCTCATAGATGGTGTGGATGGCCTTTGCGGTATGTATGTGATGATGGCGTCGCTGTTCTTTGGCCTGACATTTCTTGTTGTGGGAGATACGGCCTATGCGGTTGTGGCATTTGCTACATTTGGGGCATTGATTCCCTTTGTGCTGCATAATATGTATGGCACGAAGTACAAAATGTTCCTCGGCGATGGCGGCTCGCTGGTGTTGGGCCTTCTCTCTGCACTCTTTGCTTTACGCGTGGTGCAGATTGGCGAACAGAATCTTGACGGAGGTCTTTATGCCTTTGCTTTTGCGGTGTTGTCGGTGCCTGTGTGCGATACTCTGCGAGTGATGACAACGCGTATGGCTCACGGCACTTCGCCCTTCAAGCCCGACAAGCGACATCTGCACCATATATTCATCGCGTTGGGTATGAGTCATCGTGCTACGGCTTTCGCTATGGTGATGATAGGTGTTATGGTCGTTGCGGTGTGGAATATAGCCGTTGCCGGTGGTGCCGATGACGAGATGCAGCTATATTGTACTCTTTCTGCGGCACTGCTCCTGACGTGGGGCGTATATTATACGCTATCTTACGCCATAGACCGCGATGCAGCGTGGGTGGCATCGGTACGCGATGCTCTGCGTCGTTATTCGCTGAGCAGGACAATGGTGATTAAGCAATTGAAGAAGATATTGAATGATAAGACTTAAATAGATAATTCCGAAAAAGATTTGCAACGGGCCCTATTGATTCTCGGCAAGGCATTGGAGGCCTATCCGGGTAGGGTATAAACGATAAAGAGAAACGACCAGCCTTCCGGCCGGTCGTTTTTTGTTAATCTTCGTATGGCGATTGCCAGAACCACTTATCATCGCAAACTCGCAAATCGTGCCAGCCGACAGCACTCGACTTGGAGTTTATCTTGTCGTATGGCATTAGTGTAATATAGCGATATGTCTGACCCTCTGTCACGGTCTCGGCATTAAATCTCGCCATCTCCATACACTGCAAGTAGTAGAGATTCTTTGCCATATAATGGTCGAGATAGTGCTCTTTGGTCTGCTTTGAACGATAGTTCCAATTGGCATTTTCGTTAATTTGTAGCGGCTTGTCGGTGCGTAAGCGTTCGCGTACTTCGGCGATTGAGAGCATCACACCGTTCTCATCCATAACATAGGCCTCGAAAGTGGGGTCCACCCACAACCATTTGTCGAGGGTGCAGCTGTAAACAGTTGTTATGACGTGGCAGTCGCTAACCAAGTCGTGTGGCAGGCACGTTACGAAACGAGCCTTAAAACCCATCGCCAAATAGACCTCGGTCAGCATTTGTGCCATCATACGGCAATTTACGCCGCGATCCTCCTTTTGGCACAGCTCAACCATTGCGATTGTGTTCTTTACTTCGGGATTGTTTGACGAGCCGTCGTGTCGCACGATGTCGTGTACCCAATGAAGCAGGTTTTTGATTTTTGAGATTTCATCGCCCGCACCGGCTACGCTATCCAACTTGAAATGCTCACGCAGACGCACCAAGTCGGGGTTGTTGGGTGACATATACTTAAACTTCATACCGTCGGGAATTAAGCCACTGCGATATTGCTTTGCATCTTTCAATTTCTGTTTATAGTCGCCCCACGCGGTCAGGCGTTCCATACAGCTTTTGAAGCGAGCCTCATTACGTATTGCATCAAGGTCGCTGTCGGCATTTATATTTTTTAAGTTAATCTCCTCCTTATCAATAACGCGGTCGGTGTAATACTCAAAGGTTTTCAACGCCCCACTCTTATCGCCAGCAAGACTCTTCCAGCACGCCAAGTTGTAGTAGAAATTGCCATTAAGGTCGGTATCCCACAGGTAATCCATACGCACAGAGTCGGGTTGTGCCAAGATTATCTTGCGATACTTCTCCTGATTTGCTACCAGCTTCTTCCACTTTTTTGCTTCATAGAGCTGGTCGGCCTCCTTGTCAAGACGGTCAAGTTGCTGTTGCCATTCGGGCGTTTGTGCCCAAACAGCGGTTGTTGCCACAATGGCAAAGAGTAAAATAAAAAATCGTTTCATAATTTACTTTTATTAAAGGTTAATACAACTGTCCAAATAGTCGGCCCGCTGCACAACCTCCACTACAAAAAGAAGCGCAGACTATCGCCATACGCTGTCTTGGCTCACCACAAGCCACAATTCTATATGGGAAATCCGCGCCTTTTATGGCACAATAATCCCAACAAGAATTGATATAACTCGTTTGCGTTACGAGGTGGTGATTCGACAGCGATTGAGTTATGTATATGTCTAATATCTATATATTTATTGCAAATATATAAAATCTTTTTTAGAAATAATATCCTATAGAGAACTGAAAACCCTTCATCGTACTCTTTCCTGATACTATTCCGTCAAATTCGCCCTTGCCGAAATATTTGTAGTAGCGTGCGGCGATGTTGAAATTCCAGATGCGGGCATCAGCTCCTGCGGCAATGCCTACGGGTGGGCGTCGGAAATCCCACTTGGCTGTAACGGCCTCCTTGGCATCTTCCCAAACGGTGCATTCGCCTCCCGTTGCAGTGTAGAGTGCGAATGTCGGACCGACTTGCAGATTAAGGAAGCCGAAAACCTCATACTCAAACAGAACGGGAAGGTCTATCTTGCTTACCTTGACATCCGAACGGTAGGTGGCGTGTGGTACCTCCGACTCCATAGCGATATAAGAGTAGAGCAATTCGGGGTGGATACCGAAGCGATTGAACTTCAAGTCGGCCTGCAGACCCACCAAAAAACCTGTGCCGGGTTTGATGTCGGAGAATGCAAACTTCTCGCCGATAAAGTCGTTTGAGTGGTAATTGACTCCGGCTTTGACACCTATTCGTAGTTTGGGTGATACCTTCTCTACCACTTGTGCCGATGCCTGCAATGCAAATATTGCAGCCACCATAACTAACAAAAATCGTTTCATATATGTTGTGTTTTAAGGTTATTACATCTTTGAGCCCTTCGCACCCTTTGCACCTTTCGCACCCGAAACGGTGTAGTTGAAGATATTCTCCTTGTAGCTCGTAACCTTGCCCTGCGAGTCGCGGCGACGCTGGAATGCGATGTCGATGAGTCGTTGCACGAGCTGCTGGAAACTTACGCCCGAAGCCTCCCACAGGTAGAACGACAACGAGCCGGGGATGGTGTTAATCTCATTGACATATATCTTGCCGTCGGCCTCGTCAATCATAAAGTCGATACGCGATACGCCGTCGCAGTTCAGAGCCTTGAAGGTCTCAACGGCTGTGCGGCGGATAAAAGCCGTAACCTCGTCGGGCAGTATGGCGGGAATCTCTCGCAAGGTAGAACGCATACCCTGTGACTGCTTTGTGCCACCCTTGGCACCTCCCTTTGCTGCACCTCCTAAATATTTGTCGGCATAACTCAAAATCTCGCTGCTGCGGATAGGAGCCTCACAAACCGAAGCCTCGCAGTCGTAGTAGTTGCCCAAAACCGAGCAGTTAATCTCTTTGAGTTGTGATACCAGGTGCTCAACGATGATACGCTTTGAGTATGATGCTGCGTTATCCACAGCCTCAATCAACTCCTCTCGGTTGTGTACCGCCGTGATGCCGACACTTGAACCAGAGTCGGCAGGCTTCACGATAACGGGATAGCCCAGCTTTGCCTCTACCTTCTCCGCTACGGCCGTCTGGTTGTCGTACCACTCCTTGTCGCAGAACCATGTGTAGTCGATAACGGGGATACCACTCTCTTTGAGAATCATCTTCATCGTGATTTTATCCATGCCGTTTGCCGATGCCAGCACGTTGCAGCCGGCGTAGGGTATGCCTGTCATCTCAATCACACCCTGAAATGAGCCGTCCTCGCAGTTAGTGCCGTGCAGGGCGGGCAGAATAACATCAAGCGTGGCGGCAATCTCATCTTTACTAATGTTGAACATCTGCTTGAAGTAGCTGATTAGCGGCTTGTTTACCTTATAGAGATTGTTGTCGCCAAATGTGGGGCGTAGATATACCTCATCACACGATGCCAACAAACTATCCATATGGCGATAGTTGCTGCTATCGGTCAAGGCTTTGCCCGTGTACCAGCGACCCTGTTTTGAAATATATATGGGAGTTACGCTATACTTCTCGGTGTCAATAGCATTTATGGCCTGTATGGCGGTCAGTACCGAAATCTCGTTCTCAACAGAACGACCGCCAAAGATTACTCCTACATTGATTTTGCTCTTCATTTTCTATATAAGTTTTTCGTTTCTGACTATTTGAACGAGTCGGGCAGGTCGTTCTCGTAGAGTACGACATCTCCCGTACGCAGCATCGTTGCCATATAGGCCAGAGCCTCATTAAGCGAGGCAACCTCTATGGTCTGCTCCTTCGGAAATGCTCTGTCCGCAAGGCCTGCCGTCAGTGCTGCACGATTGGTCATATTGACAATAATGACCACGTCACACGCCCCGGCAATCTGTTGGCCCAGCTCGCGGTTTAATGCCTCCTGTCTTTCGCCCAGCTCTACAAAACCGGGTGTCACGACAACTCTCCGGCCCGAGGTGGGGCGTTCAAAGTGCTGCAACACCTCCAATGCCATCTGTGCACCCGCAGGGTTTGAGTTGTAGGCGTCATCAAGAATCGTAACGCCTCCAGCAGCACGCTTGATGCTCAAACGATGCTCAATCTGCTCAATCTGGCGTATGGCTCGCTTCTGCAACGACTCGGCAAGACCGAGCTTATCGGCAACAGCAATGGCCGCCAAGAGGTTCAGGATGTTTCCGCGACCCGCAAGATGTGTAGCGTAACCATCGCGAATCTCGCCCCTGAAATCTACGTCAAAGGAGGTCTGCGATGTGGCGTAAGCGATATTTGCGGCACGATAGTCGGCATCGTGGTTATGCACGCCGTATGAGATGACGTGGCAAGGACGATTGTAGTGACCTATGCGTGAAGCGATATGTTCCGAGTCGATATTTATCACACCCATACCATCTTTCGGCAGGGCATCTATAAGTTCAAATTTTGTTGCGAAGATGTTGTCCACCGAGTGGAATGTTTCGAGGTGCATCTCGCCAACGGCGGTAACGATACCAATCGTGGGGTGTACCAGGTCGCAAATCTCCTTGATGTCGCCCGTCTGCTTTGCACCCATCTCAACGATGAAAATCTGATGATATGGTTTCAGATGCTCACGAATGGTACGCACAACACCGAGTGTGGTATTGAAGTTACCGGGAGTCATCAGCACGTTGTACTGCTCGGAGAGTATGCGGTAGAGGTAATTCTTCGTTGAGGTCTTGCCAAAACTGCCCGTAATGCCGATGATTGTAAGGTCGGGCATCGAACGCAGGATGCGTTTTGCGTCGTTGTAATACCAACGCGAGATAGCCGCCTCAACAGGTCGGTTTACGATGTTTGCCGAGAGCATCAATACGGGCATCGTGAGCAACAGTAGTGCGACACAGGGCATATACTGCGGTATAAATCGCCAGACGAGGAACAATACCGCCAGCGTAAGTAGCAGTGTCGTCAGGATAAGACGCTTCACTCGCATCGTGTAGGCCAGCGGCACTTTGTATGTCGTGCGGAACTCCCTGTAAGCTATGATAAGCATAAGCAGGGCCACAACGCCATACAATATGGGGTTTGAGAATATAGCCGCGATGGCCAGAAGCAGAATCGTGGCAGCACGCAGGAACTTATATCCTTTGGGAAACCAGCTGAAATAGCGTTCCGTGCGATACGAGTTGTGCTGGAACATATGCACATCGTAACGTACTACGGCAGCCCACAGCAGGGCATATATTGGCCAAAATATAATATTCTCTATCAGCATATCCTATTTTGTCATTTCTTTGTTCAAAAAACTCTCCAACACCTTCAAAAACAGCGGCATATTCTCCAGAAACGCAAAGTGTCCCGCACCTGCTACCGTAACCAAACCCGCATCGGGGATCAGCTTCTCCATGCGTTTTGCATCGGCGAGGGGTGTTGCTGTATCGTTCTCGCCCCAGAAGAGCAGAGTAGGAGCCGCAATCTTTGGCATCAGGTGACATAAATCCTCATTCACGACCTTCGATAGTATGGCTCTCATCTTGGGTGTGGCGTTGTTATAATCCGAAGAGCCACTCTTGCCTCGGCGTTTTTCAATCCATTCATCGGCACGACGCTTACCCAGGAAAATCGGAGCTAATCGCTTCATAAGTTTGAATGAATAGACCTTGAAATAGTATCTCAACGTGCGATGAGGCTTTACACCCGCAGCATCGGTGAGAATGATTTTTCCAACCTCGTTGCGTGAGGCATATACGATGGCTACACGCCCGCCAAAGGAGTGTCCAACGAGTATGGGCTTATCAATGCCTTCGTGCTTTATGAGAGCCTCAATGGATTGGGTGTATTGCTCCACGCCCCACACATCTGCCGGCTCGTCACTCTGACCAAAGCCTGCAAAATCGACAGCTATGGTGCGAAAATGCTCCTCGGCCCACGCCTTTGCAGCACCGAAGATGTTGCAGTCGCAACCCCAGCCGTGCAGCAATAGCAGAGCCTGCCCATCGCCCTTGTCGGTGTAGTGCAGATTCACTCCCTTGTATGTGAAAATTTTATCCATACCTACAATCACACAAAGTTAGTATTTTTTTCTTTTATTAGAGATAAGTTTTCGGGATAATGAACCTTCGGATACGAAAAAAGGTCAATTTCGCGAAATTGACCTTTGAATTTATGTAGCATGGAACTCTATTTCGAGTTCATTACCTCGTTCTGGCGAGAGATACTCTCCAAGTGGATAGCCTCCAGAATGGTGCGGACAAAATCTTCGCTGAGTCCCATACCGCGTGTCATTGATAGCATACGGCGACAGATATCCTCCCAGCGATTGCTCTGCAAGATGGCTACATTGTTTGCCTTCTTGATTTGACCGATTTTTTCGGCTGTACGCATACGTTCACTCAAAAGCTCAAAGAGCTCGGAGTCAATCTGGTCAATCTGCTGACGGCAGAGATTCAGCTCGCTGTTGAACTCGGGGTCGCTGGCTGTCTTTGCACGCCACATCACATTGTCAATCATTGTGATACAATCCTGTGGTGTCACCTGCTGTGAAGCATCACTCCACGCCTTGTCGGGGTTACAGTGGCTCTCGATGATAAGGCCGTCATAACACAGGTCGGCAGCCTGCTGTGCTATGCCATAGAGCAGAGGACGGCAACCGCAGATGTGCGACGGGTCGCAAATCATCATCATCTCCGGGAAGCGGCTTCGCATCTCGAAAATCATATGCCACATAGGCGGGTTGCGATACTTGCTATGCCCGAAATATGAGAAACCACGATGTATCAAACCAATGTTTTCGATGGGTACGCCCTCGTTTACAAGGCGATTCACGGCACCAGCCCAAAGGCCGATATCGGGTGTCATCGGGTTTTTGATAAGGATTGCCACATCCTTATTATCGTGCAGGCTCTCGGCAATCTCCTGCACGGCAAAAGGAGAAACCGTTGTACGAGCACCTATCCACAGCATATCAACTCCGTGCTTCAATGCAGTCTCAACATGTGTGCGGTTGGCAACCTCAACAGCAATAGGCAATCCCGTTGCCTGCTTTATCTCGTTTAGCCACTCCAAACCAATCTCTCCAATACCCTCGAATGTTCCGGGATTGGTGCGGGGCTTCCACACGCCGGCACGGATCACATCCACACGACCCGAACGAGCCAACTCCATTGCAGTCTCGATGGTCTGTTCCCGGGTCTCGGCACTGCACGGACCTGCTATGATAAGTGGGCGTTTAGCCCCAAGTTTGAAGTTTCCCATAATCTTATTTTAATATCTCTCTGATCTTGTTGGCCTTGTGCATAGCCTCAACCAAACCCTCTCTGTCATCGCGTTCAATCATACGACGCAAAATCTGCAACTGATGAATATGCTCACGCAGAACATCCAATACGTTGTATTTATTCCCTAAAAATATCGGAGCCCAGGTCTGCGGAAGACTCTTTGCCAGACGCACCGTACTCTCGAAACCTCCACCGGCAAGGTCGAAGATATGCTCCTCCTCACGTTCCTTCTCCAAAACGGTCAGGGCAAGGGCGAAAGATGTGATGTGCGAGATGTGCGATACATAGGCACAGTGGGTATCCTGCTCCTCAGCCGACATATAGCGTATGGGCATTTCGAGTGTGCGATAGATATTTTCAACAACAGCCAATGCATCGTTGTCGGAACTCTCCTTCTCGCAAATTACCACCGTGCGACCCTTAAAGGCATTGTGCTCGGCAGCCTCCGGACCGCTGTTTTCGGTACCCCACATCGGGTGTGTGGCTACAAGACGACCTCGGTTGGGGTGCATCATTATAACCTCGCACAGCTCCTGTTTTGTAGAGCCCATATCCATCAGGATCTGGTTGGGACGTATGCGGTTGAGAATCTTGGTCGCCATAACGGGGATGACATCTACGGGCGTAGCCAGGACTATAAGGTCGCTTTTCTCGAGAGCCTCGTCAAGCGTCACAATGCTATCCACCAATCCAAGTTCAAGAGCTTTGACGGCATTCTTCTCCGATTGCTCAATGCCCGTAACCTGCGTGCAAAGCCCCTTATCTTTAAGACTCAGAGCCAGCGAGCCGCCAATAAGACCCAAACCTATGACTGTTGCAATCATATCTCTAACAAATTACTTTACAAATCTACTCTTTACGCGTTCAGCCGCTTCGGCGAGGCGTTCTGCGGGCATACATAGTGATATGCGGATATAACGATTACCCTCGCTTCCGAATATGCCGCCCGGCGTTACAAATACATCACACTCGTTGAGGACCTTGTCCGAGAAAGCGAAGCAATCGCCCTCGAAATCCTCCGGCATAGCAGCCCATACGAAAAGGCCTGCCTGTCCTTTTGCATAGGAACAGCCGAGAGCATCCAGAAGTTCGTATCCGTGTGCTTCGCGTGCATAGTATGTGGCGTTGAGTTCATCAAACCACTCGTTGCCAAGTGACAGGGCCTCGGCTGCGGCAGCCTGTACGGGATAGAACATTCCGGAGTCCATATTCGACTTGAAGCGAAGTATGTCGCTGATAATGTCGGCACGACCCGCTACCACGCCTACACGCCAGCCGGCCATCGAATGACCCTTGCTCGTTGAGTTCATCTCAATAGCAACATCCCACGCGCCGGGGATAGAGAGCAGGCTCAACTGAATGTTGTTGCGGACAAAGCTGTATGGGTTGTCGTGTACCAACAAAATGTTATGCTTACCGGCAAAGGCAACCAATTTCTCGAACAGCTCAACTGTCGGGTGTGTTCCCGTCGGCATATTGGGGTAGTTTACGAACATCAGCTTCACACGGCTCAAATCCTCCTTTTCAATCTCCTCGAAGTCGGGATAGAAACCGTTGGCAGCGTTGAGTCGGTATTCCACGACATCACCACCTGCCAGCGTTACAGCCGCACGATAGGTAGGGTAGCCCGGGTTGGGGACCAAAACCTTGTCGCCAGCATCGAGAAAAGCCATACAGATATGCATAATACCCTCCTTTGAGCCGAGCAAAGGCAATACCTCACTCTTTGGGTTGAGCTTCACGTTGTACCACTTCTCATACCAGTCGGCATAGGCCTGACGCAACAGCTCGCTACCGTTATATGGCTGATAGGCGTGTGTATCGGGACGTTGTGCCTCCTTGCTCAGACGGTCAATGACGGCTTGAGCCGGTGGCATATCGGGGCTACCGATACCCAGGCTGATGATATCGCGGCCCGCTTTGCGTAACTCTGCAATTTCGCGGTTTTTCTTTGAAAAATAGTACTCCTTGATGCTGTCCATGCGATGTGATGGAGTAATCTCTACCTTTGCCATATATTTATGATTTTTAGTTATTTATATTATTCTTTTAACTTCTCTACTTTCCGCTGCGATACACTCCATAGACGTGAATCTCCTCGGTTGCTTCGTGCAGGCTGTTCAGATTGCGGATATAGTCGTCAAGACATTTGAACTCCAGGTCAATATGGAACAGATAGTGCCACGGCTCACTCGGAATGGGGTATGACTGCAACTTCGACAGGTTTATGCCGTTAAGACAACTCAACGCCTTCAACAGAGAACCCTCCTCGTGGTTGGTCTTGAAGTAAAGCGACGCCTTGTTGGCATCGGTGGCTATATTGTGGTCATAACGCTTCAGAACGACAAATCGCGTGTAGTTGCTCTTGATAGTGTTGATTTCGGGTGCGATAATCTTCAATCCATACATCTCGGCAGCAAGCTCGCTGGCAATGGCAGCTGTATGACGCAACCCCTTCTCGGCAATATGCTTGGCACTGAGTGCCGTATCCTCCGACTCGATTAGCTTCCACGAGTGAGCATCGAGATAATCTACGCACTGCAACAGGGCCATCGAGTGCGACTCCACCTCACGGATATCCTCCAACTCCACATCGGGCAGGACCATAAGATTCTGCTTGATAGGCTGGTACACCTCGCCGGCCACTTGCAGATTCTCATCTTGCAGTATGCTGTAATTGGGGATGATTGAGCCGGCGATTGAGTTCTCGATGGCCATAAGACCCATATCCGCCTTGCCGCATTTTACGGCTGTGGCAACCTCGCGGAATGTGTCGCAAGGCAGAATCTCTATATCGCGGCCAAAATAATCAATGGCTGCAATGTGGTGGAAGCACCCCTCGTATCCCTGTATCGCAATCTTCTGCATTGTAAAGCCTAAATTAAAAAAAATCCTGACCAAAATCAATTAAGGTCAGGATTAAAGTTTATTCTATGCAAGTATTTCTCATATTAGCATACGACATCCTGACCGTTCTCACGGTAAAAATAAAATCGCTTGAAATAGAAGAAATACTTGTTCATATATTCGTTATTTATTCCTTGTACGATGCAAATATATCGCAAAAAGATGTAAAATCAAAATATTTTGGGAATAAATATGCAGAAAAGATTGGCCTTTGCCAAGTAACCCTTACTCTACATATTTTATCACCTCCTTGTTGCGTGGGCGTGCATCGGGTTGCTCATCAGCATAGCCGATACCTATGCAGAGCAGAGGCTCGTAACCCTCGCTGAAACCGAGTGATGCAATAATAGGCTCGCCGGCCTCAGAATTAAGCCACATCAAGGGGCCCATCATACATATTGAGCCGAGTCCGAGTGACTGTGCTGCGAGCATCATATTGCCCGCCATCAGACCGCAATCAACCTGTGTGCAGTGGCCGGGCTTGTGTGCCACAAATATTACAGCAGGTGCGTTGCGGAACATATTCTTGAACGAAGGCTCCTCGAACTGCTTCTCGGCGGGCGTGCCCTTTACGTCTTCGCGATATGCGGCTGTTGCGTTGTCCAACCACTCCTTGCTATCGACAATTCTAACCTCCCACTGCTGGGCGTTCATTCCGTTGGGAGCATTGATGCCGCACTCGGCAATCTTGTCCAGAAGCTCGCGAGATACGGCTTCGTCGGTGTATGCACGGATGCTGCGACGTGCCATAATAGCCTCAATAACAGGATTCTCAGCTTCGCAACAGGTGTCACATTTGGTGGTCTTTTTACATTCGTTACAGCATGATGTTGCTGCAAAAAGGCAAATCGCCAATGCGAAGAATAGCTTTTTCATATGCGTTGATATTTTAAGGTTTATAACTCTCTTACATCGACTATTCCGTTCATTACGGCATATATCGTCAGACGGCCAATCGACTTTGAGCCGATCTTCTCGCTGATGTTACGGCGGTGGAAGATGACCGTCGGGGTCGAGATGTTCAGCCTGTCGGCAATCTCTTTGTTAATCAGTCCCTTGATTAGCAGAGCCAAAACATCTTTCTCGCGTTGTGAGAGCAACTCCTGTTCGGGGTGTTGCACCTGTGGCGGCATGCCGTGAGCCGTATGAGCTGTGTTTAGCATCATCAGGAATCCTTTCAGCAATTCTCTCTCCGAACGATGCAGGTTAAGAGAACGAAACTCGGGTATGGCATCCTGCTCTCCCTCGGCAAGGACTATGCAACGCCTGCATTGTGGGGCAAAGAACTCCATGTTATCACGCACGATAGCAGTCGCAACAAAGTAGTGTACTGCGGTGTGGGGATTGTCACACATCGCCTCTCCCATCGTATTGTACGATACAATGTCCACCTCGCGGAACATACTCACAAAGGGGGCAATATCCGTCAGGATGCTTCGCATAGCAAGGCAACATAACGAATTTGGGTGTATTATGACAATTTTCGGTCTCTGCATAGGGCAAAGATAGTATAATTATGCGAAACTCAAAACTATAACTAATGATAGTTGTTACACGTGCCTGCGTGAAGTACCTTTGTGGCATCAAACTGAAAACTAATATCAAACAAAAATAGATAAATATGAAACTTATGTTTGCTGTGCTTGCTCTGTTGAGTGGCACACCCGAAGTAGAAAGTCCAATTGAAAAACAGGATAGTGTAAAGCAATATACAATCGAAGAGGTTGGCGTTGAAGTGCGAGGTGCAAAGCAGCATTACGCCTTGAAGGAGCAACCTATCTCATCGAGTGTCGTGGGCGAGAGTATGATTCGTCGCGAGCACATTGTGTCAATAAAGGATTTATCGGCCGTAGTGCCTAACTTCTTTCAGCCTGACTATGGCTCAAAGATGACTTCGTCGGTTTATGTGCGTGGCTTTGGTGCCCGCATCGACCAGCCTGTGATTGGCGTGACGGTCGATGGCGTACCATATCTTAACAAAAACAACTATGACTTCGATATGCTCGATGTGGCCCGCATAGAGTTGTTGCGTGGCCCGCAGAGTACGCTTTATGGTCGTAATACTATGGGTGGACAGATAAATATCTACACCCTCTCGCCTATGAACTACGAGGGTGCAAGAGTCGGTTTGGAGTATGGTTCTGCAAATACATTTCAGGGTAAAGCTTCATATTATGGTCGCAGCGAGAGTGGTAAATTCGGCTATATGGTCGGAGGATTCTATAACCGTACCGACGGCTTCTTCGAAAATGCCTACAATGGTGAAAAAATCGATTGTGGCGAGTCGAGTGGTGGCCGTGTGCGTTTAGTCGGCGATTTGGGCCGAGGCTGGGAGTTGGAGAATATTGCACAGATAGGTTATGCTGACGAAGGCGGTTATGCTTATTCTGCTTTCGACGCGGAGAAGGGTAGTGCTGCCGAGGTGAACTATAACCACCCAAGCCGTTATATGCGATTGAATGTCAGCGATGGCCTCGTGCTTTCGCATGTGGGCGAGAAATATCGCTTCACGGCTACCACATCGTATCAGTTTACGCACGATAAGATGGATATTGACAACGACTTCACGCCAAAGGATATGTTTACCCTCATCCAGGAGCAGCGGGAGCACGCCGTAACTGAGGATATCGTATTCCGCACCAACGACGATGACCGCCGTTGGCAGTGGCTGACGGGCGTTTACGGATTTTATAAGAGGATAGATATGTCGGCTCCGGTTAGTTTTCAGAGTGATGGTATCAACGACCTTATCCTGGGTAATATGCCGGCTATGGTAAAGCGGTTTTTGACTATTGAGCCGTTTGATTTGAAGAGCGACTTCGATATTCCGACCTATGGTGCGGCAGTATATCACGAGTCGTCGTTGCGTGCCGGCAAGCGTTGGCGTTTTACTGCAGGCCTGCGTCTGGATTACGAAAAATCTACGATGGACTACGATAACTTCTCGGAGGTGGATTATAAGTTCGATATGTCGGCAATGAATCCCAATATGCCCGCACTTGATAGAACTGTTGAGGTCAAGATGCAGGGCAAGGAGGAGTTGGACTTCCTGGAACTGCTGCCCAAGTTCGCTGTGAATTTCACTACGGGTGCTGGTGATTTGTACGCTACCGTTACACGCGGTTATAAGGCGGGCGGATTCAATACTCAGATATTCTCGGACATACTGCAAAACAAGATGAAGACAGCCCTTATGTCTGATGCTATGGGCAGTATAGGAGGCGGTGGCCGTCCTTCATCGCAGGCCGGTGGTCAGCCTTCGGGCCAGCCCTCTGCAACTCCCTCCTATGATGAGGCATCGGTTACGACCTACAAGCCCGAGTATAGCTGGAACTATGAGGTGGGTGGCCACCTGAAACTCGCCAAGGGTCGCGTAGCTCTGGACTTCGCAGCCTTCTGGATTGAGTGCCGCGACCAGCAGCTGACAGTCTTCCCCGATGGCGATGCTACGGGGCGTATGATGTCGAATGCGGGCCGTTCACGCAGCCGTGGTGCCGAGATTTCGGCATCGTGGGATATGTTGCGACTGATGTCAATGAGCCACCTGCGATTGATGGCAAACTATGGCTTTACGCACGCCGAGTTTGTTGAGTATGATGATTTCGTGAATGGCGAGGCTGTTAGTTATGCGGGCAACTATCTTCCTTATGCACCAAAGCATACGGCATCGGTTGGTTTGGTGTATAACTGCTGGATAGGCGGCCGCCTGCTCGACGAGATTACGGTGTCGGCCTCTTGGCAGGGTGCGGGTAAGATATACTGGAACGAGGCGAACACCCTCTCGCAGAATTTCTATTCGCAACTTAACGCCTCGCTGGAGCTTCGTAAGGGCGATTTTACACTCGGCTTGTGGGGTAAGAACTTGACAAACACCGAGTTCAATACCTTCTATTTCCGTTCGGTGGGCAATGACTTCATAAGCCCAGGCAAACCCATCCGCTGGGGCATCTCCCTCGGCTTCGCGATGTAGAGTTGATTTACGAAATATCCTAAATAACAAAACCCCGACCGCAAGAGGTCGGGGTTTGTTGTATTACAACTTTTTGCTCTTAATTTCTGTCGCGGCTGTCACGCCACTCGATTATTTCGGGGGTGAGTTCGTCCTCTCTGTCCACCCAGCGACCCTGACGCATAAGGCGTTCCTTGAAGCGGTCCATACTCTCCACGATACGGAATGTGGGTCGCTGACGCGAGTATCTCTCCTCGCGTTTTGAGGGTCGTATCTCCTTGTTGAAGATATTCTCACGCGTAGGACGCAGCTCCGGTACCCACTTGAAGTTGGGCAGGCGTTGAATCTGATCCTCGGGGATGAGGGCAATGGGGTAGAACTGGAATGGCACATCGTTGCGGTAGGTGATGCCGACAACCTCCCTGTCCTCGATATAGAACGACGCCGAAGCACTCTCCAGATAGACCAGCTCGGTGACGATAGCCGACTCCTCGTCCTCACGCTGGAAGTAGATGGTCTGTACGTTGCCATCCACATCGTTGCGATATATCTCGTTGTCGCGGAAGAATGTCGTCATCGTCTTGCCCGTAACCTGATTGTAGTAGCTCGAATCAATCTCGGCAACCATAATCGGGTTTTCCAGGAAATCGGCCTTTGTCAGCTGCTGATTCTTCGTGTGGGCATCAACCTGTGCGGCGGCAATCTGGTTATTGCTGTTCCACAATACAGGCTCGATATACATATGTATAATAGAGTCAGTCGAACTGCTTGCCAAAGAGTCGCAGATGGCTTGTGCATCGGAACGATAGATACGCACCTTGCGGTAGGCCTTCACGACGCGATAGAGTGAGTCCATCTCGGTAGAGTCTGTCGCCAGTGAGTCGGTCATCAGTGAATCGGTCTGCTCGAACTCCTCCTTCTCTACCAATCCTGCTCCAAACATTGAGTCTCGTTTCGACTTGGCCAGCAACATCTGCTTCTCTATCATTGAAAGAGAGTCCAGAGAGTCCAGAACCGAGACATCGCGACCCTTTGCCAGAAGCTTGGCTCGTTTGTTGGCACGACGAACAGAGTCCTTTGCAAGACGTGCCAGCTCCTTCTCTTGGAACTTGGCATATTGTGCCGCCATCTTATCGCGACGCAACATGCCGATAGAGTCGAGCCTCTGCTTGCGGATGATAGCCTCTGCTTTCTTCTCGTTATACTTGAAGCGTTGCGATTCGTACTTGGCATAACGCTTCAAATCCTTGAGAGTCAATGAATCCAGCTGCAGTCGTTTGGCCTCCCACGGGTCAATGGCCACAGAGTCCGCAGCGAGTGAATCCATAGCGAGTGAGTCCATCGCCAATGTATCAGCCATCGGCAGCTGCATAGCGAGAGAGTCTGCCGGTGCTGCGGCAGCGGCAGAGTTGGCCTTTGTTATAAAGAAGAATACCTTAATCTTCTCGATGAGCTTTTCGCGAGCCAATCGTATCTTCTCAAGCTTCTTGGTGTCTACAGGCTTTTCGGCCTTTACCTTTTCTGCTTTTTCTGCTTTTTTATCCTTCTTGACCTCCTCGTTTTCTTCAATTGTTTCTTCGCTTACAGCCTCTTTCTGCGAGGTATTATCGTCCGTTGCAATCTCCGCTGTTGTCACATCATCAGTTGCTACATTCAGGCTATTTTCAGAGGCAACCTCATTTGCGTCAGTGTCGGCCTGCTCAACAACATTCTCGTCAGTTATGTCGGTTGTTTCGACACTCTGCTGATTATTGTTGCTGGCGAGTTGCTTCTGTGCAGAGTCATCTTCTGTGGTGTTGCTGCTTATGGCCTGCTCACTCTTGACCTCTGTTGTCGTTGCAGACTCCACAGCAGCAGCCTTTGTGTCGGACTCTGAACTCTTAACCACCTGATTTGTGGTGGTATCGTCTGTTGCCTTTTGAATAGGTGCTTCCTCTGGCTCTTCGGTTCCAATGGTCTTTTCGGTTTCGGGCAGGGCCTTCAATGAGTCCTGAACAGCCTTGTTTTTTGCATCACGGGCCGCTTTCGCCTCCAAATACTTCTGGCGGCGTTCAATCAATGCCTCGCGGTCAGCTTCCGCCTCTGCAACCTTTGCCAATGAGTCGGCAATCTCCTTGCGGCGGGCCTCACGAGCCTCCTCCAGACGAGATATCGTGATGAACTGCATCGTGTCGGCACTCATAAATACGCTATCGCCCTCCGAGGTGTCGTAACTGATGGTGACGGGCTGGCGGGTGAGCAGTGCAATATCCTTGTCGCCCCAATACTCCGCATAGTTGCTGAATGCCAGCATCTTGTTCTTGATGTCGTCCATCTGGATATTGTTGTAGGCGATAATGTGTTCGTTGTCACGATAATATGACAATGTGTCGCCCCACATCTCCTGCTCCTCGGTGAGGATGTAACCATTCTTGGTTACGACGTAGAGGTTCTGTGAATTATCATAATAACCGGCATCAGCCGACAGATACTCGTCGTCGATATTCCATATCTCGCTGTTCTCAAAGAAGCGTGCAAACTTTGTCTCGGTGTTGTATATCACTGAGTCACTCTTCATATCGTAGTCCGAGCCGTGAATCTCTACATCTTCCACACACACGATGTTATGGTCATCGGAGTAGTAGAAGCCACGCTGCGACTCCAAGATGTCGTTATCCTTGACCAGAACACCACCGCCGGTATATGTTCCGATCTTCTTGTCGGTGTCGAAACGGAAGTTGTATGTATAGAGTAGGGCATCGCCATCGACAACCTTCACGATGGGTGCATATACCTCTGCAAGACTGATGTCGCCATTATACACAGCACTGTCGCCGTAGATGTATATCGAGTCCTGATTGATGATTACATCGCCGAAGAAACCCCAGCGTGTATCGTTATAGCGTACGGCACTATCGCACGTGATGACGGCACCGTTGTGGTGGGCTGCAAAATTTCCCAGAAAATAGACAATGCTGTCGCCTTTGCGGTTGTAGGGGAGGACATCGTCAGCCATAAAGTCAATTCGGCGGCGAGGCTTGGTACTCTTCGCCGGTTTTGGTGCGGGGGCTTCGGCACGAGCCGCCTGAAGCACAGCGACCTCCCCGCTGTTCTCAGCGAGAAGGGCACGGGTATCCATTGCCTCCTGGGCAAAGATCAAACCGGCAAATGCCGAGATGATTATTGAGATAGATAGTATTCGACGCACGAGTTAATCAGATTTTATTTTATCCAATTCGGGAAAGAGAACTCTCCGTTGCGGAATTCGGGATCAACAAATATATAGAAACCATCGATCTTCTCCTTCATCCACTCGTTGAATATCTTCTCCTTTTTCATCTCCAGGGCCATCATCTCAATATCGAGATAATCCTCCGATAAAGAGGCCGTATGAGTCGGAATAATCTGCTTCAGCTTGATAATCTTGCTCAACTGATTGTTGCGAATATCCTCCGACATATAGGGACTTGACACCTCGTCAATCTTCAAGCGAGATATCATCACATAGTCCTGGAAACTCTTACCCTGGCCAAAGTCCTCCTTCTTGAACTTGGTGCTTGAATACTTAACATTAGCATAGTTGGGGTTACTCATCAGGATATCGTGGTTGGATACCAGACCTCCGTTCATCTTTGTAAGGTCGTCCTGTGAATGCTCCTTGGCTGCATCTTCAAATGAGATTGAGTCTGCTCGGATGACGCTTACAAGGCTGTCAAGGAAGAGTGTAGGCTCCAGCAACTCCTCGTCGGTATAAGTGGGTTTGAGTAATATGTGACGGTAGTGATAGAGGTTGTTCTTCGGCTCGTCAATAAGCTCAATGATATGGAAACCGAACTCTGTCTCAACGACCTCCGAAATCTGTCCTGCCTTCAACTTCGACAAAGCGTCAGCAAATGGTGGTGTGAGCTGGCTCAATGGCCCCGGAGGATACTCTCCGCCATTCATCGCCGAACCCGGATCCACCGAATAGGT
Source organism: Alistipes sp. (assembly GCA_017383445.1). Taxonomy (GTDB): domain Bacteria; phylum Bacteroidota; class Bacteroidia; order Bacteroidales; family Rikenellaceae; genus Alistipes. Next base: position 8,802 of record JAFNXQ010000053.1, on the reverse strand, counting down.
GCGGGCAAGAATCGACATGGTTGATTTGCCGGAGATGATTCTCTCTCGCATCTCCAAAAGACGTTCTTTGGTACGCTGCTTGGCCTCCTCCTGTGATGAGGGATAGCGTACTATCTGTGCATATACATACTGTTCGGGAATAATCGGCAGATCCTCCTCTTTGAGTGAGTCGTAGAAGCGTGTAACCTCACCGGGGGTTACAGCCACATCGGTCTCAATGTGGGCTCTCATAGCACGGGCTCCCTCCTGCTCGGTTACTCTTTGGCGGAGTATGTCGCGGTAGTTGTAGAGGGGCATATGCTGCATCTTCTCAAAGTCGGCAATCGAGCCCGCCTGATTAATCATCTGTTGCAGACGCTCCTCGACAAACGAGTTCACATCGCCGGGAATATCCACAGAGTCGATGAGTGACTGGTTGTACAGGAGCTTTTGGGTCATAAGCATCTCCAAACCCTCATTCATGGGGTCGCGGTCAGATGTGTAGCCCTGTGCTCGTCTCTCCTCGACAATCATCTGTGCGGCGTTGGCAACCTCCGAGTAGAGAATTGCCGAACCTCCCACGATGGCTACGACGCGATCCAACATCACTTGACGCTTTTGTGCTGTAATCATCCCTGCTGTGAAGAGTATGCAGAGGGTTAAAATGGCGGCTAATGTCTTCTTATTGAACATAATTTATGTGTTTCTGTTTTCTGTGTTTCTCTTTTGACCTGTGGCTATTTGTTTTTCTTATCCACATCGTAGATGCGTGCGTGACCAGACTCAAAGGCACTGCTCACGATGCTCTGCTCGTGGTTTTTAATGATTTCACTACGACGCTGCGTAATCAATATGCGGCGAATGTTGTCGGCGACAATCTCCAATGGTGCGACGTTGCCTTTGCGGCAAACCGAAGTGAGCTCAAAATAGTAGCGGGCATTGTTGTCCTTCATCTCCTGTATGCCCAGTCGGTCAAGGATGTTGCTGTAATCCTTCGTATGAGCAATGGGAAGGTGAGTAACAAAATCTGCAAGGTTTACCCACTCCGTGCGATTGTCTATAAGCAGAAAATCGTTCTTTTCGCAGATGTCGGTAAACTGTTTGTCGGCAGTGGCCGATGTTGAGGCCTTTGCCATCTGCTCTTTCAGTTTCTTGGCCTGACGATAGTCATCATCAAAGCAGAGTATGCGACCCTTTACCAGCGTGCGGTCGAGGGTGAAGTTCGCTTTGTGTGAGTTGTAATAATCGGCAATATCCTGCTCCGAAAAATCTTCACTCAACTGCTCGTCAATGTGGTGCTGATCCACTTTTCGCATCAAAAGCGACTGGCGATAATCTTCCACCAGGCGTTCAATGTCGGTTTCGGCTTCAGAGAAGAGTTGCTCGGCCTCCTCCAATTTGAGCTGGCGAACAAGCCATTTGTCGATGTAAAGTTTGGTGAATGAAATGCTGTCGGCACCAGTCAGACCTGCCGGTGTTGCGGCTTGTATTTCGCTGATGTTCAGCTCTTTTTTGCCTACGCGTGCGACGGTGTTACTGCCAACCATATAGTCGGGTAACTCCTGACAGGCGACCATCGTCGCCATTGCAAAAAATAGTGATATTTTGGTTAAATGCTGCATAATAATCGACAAAGATAGTTTTTTTACTTGAAATAAACGCACCGAAGGTGGATATTATTACGTTTAGTGCAGATATTTGTCACTTTCGAGCTCCTTGGTGTTTTGCCACATACGGGCAATGGCGATGATTGAAACACTCAGACAGAGGGCATAAAGAACCCAGTAAATCTGGTTGTTGTTGATGATCTGCTGGATGGAGCTGTCGGCAGCTCCGATATTGTGCAGGAAGCATGCCGTTAAGTTGTTCATTGCGTGGAGCATAATTGCCATCACAAGTGAACGGTAACGGAAGTAGCAGTAGCACAAAATAAGGCCGATAAATGCGGCCGAGAGTGCCGAGTCGGGAGCACCGTGAGCCAGGCCGAAAAAGAGTGATGATGTCAGCCACGCAACGACCACGCCATAAGCCTTGCGAAGTGTGCCGGCGATGTATCCGCGAAAGACAATCTCTTCAAACAGCGGGGCAATCAAAACTGCCGATATGAGTAGCCATCCGCCTCCGCCGAGTGGCGTCTCGATGGTTGGCAACATGGCGGCTATCGGCTCGATGACGATGCTGAAACACCACATCAGAATATAGGCACACAGGAGTCTGAACGGAGATGCCCAGCCAGGGGTGCGGAACGATAGCATTTTACCAAATCCTCGCCAACGGCGATATAGCTCTAACACAGTGAGGCATAGAATCATAGCAAAGAACGATACACACGCCGTGAACATGGCTTGCTGCGATGAAACTTCGTCATCAAAAGCGGTGAAATTTTCGTCAGCGACGGCCATCTGCGGAGGCAAAATTCCGAGCTTGTTGCAGATATATATTCCGACCATTTGTGACGAGAAAAAAATCATCACCATAACGATAATGTCAAGCCACCATGCCTTGTGATGCTTTGATTCGGGTGGTGTCGGATTATCGGTTGGCTGCTCGCTTTTCGGGATGAAAGAAGATGACGCGTTGATGCCGTTTTTACTCTCCGCTATCTTCTCTGTATTAATGTTTTCCATAAAAATATCTCGCTTCGTTGATTGTAATGCTATGTCGCAAAGTTAATCATTTTTTCGCTAATGATTGTGTAAATTAATTTAATTTCATTAAATTTGTCCGATTATATCCTGCTCTATTTGGTTTGTGCTCTTGTGGAGGCGTGCTGCCGAAGAGTGAGTTAAGGAAATGTTGAAAGAGATTTAAGAGTTATAAGATGTCGAAAGTCATTGCATTGGCAAATCAAAAGGGTGGTGTGGGTAAAACCACAACCGCGATAAATCTGGCAGCGTCGTTGGCTCTGCTTGGGAAGAAAGTGTTGTTACTGGATGCAGACCCGCAGGCTAACGCTACATCGGGACTGGGTTTTGATATAGATCTGGACGGTATATATGAGTGCATAATTGGCGAAAAGCGTGCCGAAGATGTCATTCTGCAGAGTCCCGATATCAAAAAATTGTGGTTGCTGCCTTCGAGTATGAATCTGGTGGCGGCCGATACCGAGTTACCACAGATGGAGAATGGTCACTTTGTGATGAAGGAACTGTTGTCGTCAATACGCGATAAGTATGATTATATATTTATCGACTGCTCGCCTTCGCTTGGTTACACAACGGTAAATATCCTCACTGCTGCCGATACGGTGCTTATACCAGTTCAGTGCGAGTATCTTGCGTTGGAGGGTTTGAGCAAGCTGCTGAACACCATTCGTATCATCAAGGGCGGTCTGAATCCCGATTTGGAGATTGAGGGCTTTGTGCTGACGATGTATATGCGTAACCGCCTTAACAATCAGGTGGCGGCCGAGGTGCGAGAGCACTTTGGACCATTGGCCTTTGATACGGTTATTCAGCGTAACATCCGTTTGGGCGAAGCACCCTCACACGGCAAGCCTGTAATGTTGTACGATGCATCGGCAACGGGTTCAACCAACTATTTGATGCTTGCCAAGGAGTTGTTGAAGCGTAACCGCAAGAGAGCAAAGCAAGAGAGTAAATAAGAAATAGACGAATATATGAAACAGAAAGGTTTAGGACGTGGTCTTGATGCCATTTTTGGAACAGAGAAGGTGTCGGTAAAGACCGCCCCAATGAATCAGATGGCCGAGATTGCCACTTCGCAGATAATGCCAAATCCCACGCAGCCGCGTACGCAGTTCGATGATGAGGCGTTGCAGGAGCTGGCCGATTCAATTCGCCAGCTGGGTGTTATTCAGCCTATCACGGTGCGTAAGGCTGAGGATGGTAAATATATAATCATCAGTGGAGAACGTCGCTGGCGTGCTGCACAGATGGTTGGCGTGGAGACTCTTCCCGCCTACATCCGCGAGGTCGATGATGAGAATCTGCACGCGATGGCGTTGGTGGAGAATATTCAGCGTCAGGATCTGAATGCCATAGAGATTGCTCTGGGTATGCAGCGATTGATCGAGGAGTGTGGTCTTACGCAGGAGGCTATGGCTGACAAGGTTGGCAAGAAGCGTTCGACAGTATCGAACTATATGCGATTGCTCTCGTTGCCCGATGAGGTGCAACTGGCATTGAAGGAGGGTCTTATTACTATGGGTCACGCCAAGGCCATCGCAGGTGTGGATGCCGAGAATCAGCTGTGGGCGTTGAAGCGATGCGTGAAGAAGGGCCTGTCGGTGCGTCAGGCCGAGGCTTTGGCTCGTAAGCTTGCCGAGAGTGCAGATAAAGAGCCCGTGGCGGAGGAGGAGTATCCCGAGTCATACTCTTTGCTGGTGGAGAGAATGGAGCCATACTTTTCGCAGAATATCAGCATCAAACGCGGTAAGTCGGGTGGCGGTAAGATTGTCATCGATTTTGCCAGCGATGCCGATATAGAGATGTTTATTGAACGATTGAGCAAGAGATAAGCCTTTGGGGCGATAAAATAAAGTTAATTAGTAATGACGATAACCAATTCGAAAACGGCAGGTGGTGTAGTGTGCGACTTGCTGCGTCGTATCCGTAGGCCCTCTGTCTGCGTGGCACTGCTTCTTATGTTTGTGCTGTGCGGTGTGGAGAGCACTATGGCCCAGAATTTCCGACGTGGCGACAAGCAGATGGTGTCGGGTGGTATTTTGCAGGAGGCAGAGCCTTCCGAGCAGGACACCATGGTCCTTTCGCGTGCCGATTCGCTTAACCGTTTGAAGATACTGGCCAAGCAGGCACGTCACCGAGCAGACTCCATAGCCCGATATGAACGTCGTCGTCAGCGTGCTATTGAGCAGGATCGCATAGATGCCGATGGAAATATCATTCCACCGGAGCCATGGTTTGGCGACTCGGTGTCGTTGTCGAGGATGTGCTGGACGAGTGCGTTGCTGCCCGGCTACGGACAGATATATAACAAGCAGTATTGGAAGTTGCCTATTTTGTATGGTACTCTCGGTGCATCAATAGGCTTTGCCATACATCAGAACAGTATATACAAACCTTTGAAGAGGGAGTATGATGCGTTGATTTCGGAAAATGGTCTAATGCGTACCGAGGAGTTGAATCTTGTACAACGCAAGATGATACGTTCCAACACAACACGCCAGCTGCTGTGGGGTGCGGCAGCGGTGTCGTACATCTATTTCCTTGGCGATGCTGCGGTGAACTACTCGACAAACGAGGTGTCCAATGTGAAGAAGGCTACCACATTGTCGTTGATATGCCCCGGTGCGGGTCAGATATACAACAAGAGCTATTGGCGAGCCCCAATCGTTGTGGGTGGCTTTGCCTCTATGGTGTATGTAATAGATTGGAATAACCGAGGATATAAACGATTCAAGACGGCCTATGCAAAGCGTGCCGACTTTGATACCAACCCTGGTAACTATCCCGGAGGTGTCTCAAAGGATGAGTTTGAAGGACGTTACTCGGCTTCATATTTGAAGAATCTGCGAGATTCCTATCGCCGAAACCGAGATTTGTGCCTTATCCTCACAGCTGCGGTCTATGCCTTTCAGGTGGTGGATGCCCACGTGGACGCCCACTTGAAAGATTTTGATGTCTCGGACGACTTGACCGTGAGAGTAGAGCCGCTGTTTGATTATCAGTATTCCAATATCTATGGTGGAAACCCTGTCTTTGGAGTCAATCTGAATATGACATTTTAACAATTTATGAGCAAGATAGCAATTAAAACTATTATTGCCTTGCTGCTGGTGTCTGTTGCTATGCCAATGGATGCTGCGGCACAGGTGTTCAAACGCAAGAAACCGACCGTAAAACAGATGCTTGTCAGCGAGCAGCGTCGTGCCGATTCGCTGGAGGCATTGGTGGTGAAGTATCAGCAGCAGGGGGATGATGTTGAAGCAGAGGAAACCTCAGTAATTGAGGTTGCAGATGTACCGTGTGAAGTCAAGAAGGTGTTGCCACCACGGGAATATACCCCGGCGGTTGCTGACTCTTTGGCCGCAGAGCTGAAAATGCGTCAGGTGGACGAGATGTTCGACCGATTCTTTGCCGAGTATATCTGCGAGCCGGTTGAGGTTAGCGGAGATGCCAAGCTCGACTCGCTGTATGAGTCACGCCTGAAGTTGATGGTGTCGCCCATACATCTTCCCTATAATACTATTGTCCGTTCATACATTCAGCGATATACGCAGCCCACGGGTGTTATGCAGAGTGTATTGTCGTTGGCACAGTACTATTTCCCGATGATTGACGAGGAGCTTATCAAGGCTGGTCTGCCCGTAGAGTTGCACGCTATGGCTATTATTGAGTCGGCTCTGCGTTCTACGGCTGTGTCGCGTGCCGGAGCTGCTGGTCTGTGGCAGTTTATGCCGACAACGGGCCGTTCTTATGGTTTGCAGATAAACTCTATGGTGGATGAACGCTTCGACCCTGTGAAATCTACAAAGGCAGCGTGCCGATTTATGAAGGACCTCTATAATATGTATAACGATTGGAGCCTTGCCATTGCGGCCTATAACTGCGGTCCGGGTAATGTGAATAAGGCACTGGCTCGTGCCGGAGGTAATCCCAAGTCGTTCTGGGAGGTCTATTGGTATCTTCCCTCGGAGACGCGAGGCTATGTGCCGGCATTTATCGCAGCATCGTATGCCTATGCCTATCATCAGGCACACAATATAACATATACGGCTCCTCCTATGCCGCTGGCTACCGACACGGTGGAGATTCGCCGTTTGCTCCATTTCGGCCAGGTATCATCAACCATTGATGTTACAACCGAGACGCTGAAGAGCCTGAATCCGCAGTATAAACTCGATATCATCCCCGCTACGGCACAGAGCTATACGCTTGTCCTGCCGTCAAATCGCGTGACGGACTATGTTATCAACTGCGACTCAATCTATGCCAAGGACTCTGTCTATTTGAAGGAGTACCTCGACCCAAGCACCGTTGCCAAGAAGATGGAGGAGACCTCCATCATCTATCATAAGGTCAAGTCGGGCGATACGCTGGGTGCTATTGCCAGCCGATATCGTGTTACTACCAAGCAGCTTATGCGTTGGAACGGCATCAAGAATGCCAATAAGCTACGCATCGGTCAGCGTCTGCGTATTGAGAGATAGCAAATTATGATTTACGACGAGAATGATACTATTGTAGCTCCGGCAACCCCTGCCGGTGGAGCCTTGTGTGTCATCAGACTGAGTGGCAAGGATGCGATAGCGGTGTGCGACGGAGTGTTTCGTGGTCGCAAGAGTCTGCGTGAGGCGAAGCCTTCGACTGTGCATTATGGCAATATCGTAGATGGTCAGGAGGTGGTTGATGATGTCGTGGCTACGGTTTATCGTGCTCCCCATTCATATACGGGCGAAGATAGTGTCGAGTTGTCGGCTCACGGCTCGCGATATGTCGTAGAACGTATCCTCTCGTTGCTTGTGCAGCAGGGTGCTCGCATGGCCGAGGCGGGTGAGTTTACCCGTCGTGCATTTTTGGCGGGTTGTATGGACTTGTCACAGGCAGAGGCTGTCGCCGATATCATCGCTGCGGACTCTCGTGCTTCGCACGCTGTGGCCTCTACACAGATGCGAGGCAGTTATTCGTCGTTGCTTTCACAGTTGCGTGAACGGCTTGTGAGGATTACCTCGTTACTGGAACTGGAACTCGACTTTTCGGAGGAGGATGTGGAGTTTGCCGATAGGGCAGAGCTGCGAACCCTGCTTGCGGAGTTGCGTGGAGAGGTTGTTCGCCTCGCCGACTCGTTTATGCTGGGTAATGCCCTCAAATGTGGCGTTACGGTCGCTATTGTGGGCCGCCCCAATGTAGGCAAGAGTACGCTGCTGAATGCTTTGGCGGGAGAGGATAGGGCAATGGTGTCGGATATCGCAGGTACAACACGCGATACGATTGAGGCTTTGGCCAATATAGGCGGCGTGACCTATCGTTTTGTCGATACGGCAGGTCTTCACTCAACATCCGACGCAGTGGAACGTATGGGAATAGAACGTACCGTTGCCGCCTTGCAAAAGGCTCTGATTGTGCTGTGGCTTACCGATGATGCTACAACGAAGTTTGAAGATGATATTGTCGGCTTTGAACCGACAGTGGGGCAGAAGGTCTATCGTGTGCTTACCAAGTGCGATTTGAAACTAAATGGTGATAACCCTGCACCGTCAAAATATCCCACAATCGCTATTTCGGCGAAAAGTGGTGAGGGTATGTCGCAATTGTGTGAGTGTTTGCAACAGGCGGCAGATGCGACTACGGCCTATGCTGGCGATGTTATAGTGTCCAATCGTCGTCATTATGAGGCACTTCGCCAAGCAGCCGATGCTTTGCTGCAGTCGTTGCAGGGACTTGATTCAAACCTCCCGACCGACCTCCTGAGTGAAGATATCCGCCAGGTCGTCTATCATATCGGCACCATCACCGGCGAAATCACCTCCGACGATATCCTCAAAACTATATTCTCTACTTTCTGCATCGGAAAGTAACCTACGATTAGCAACAATTACAAAACATTATAATTGATTATAAAGGCGTTGATTATCAGCGCCTTTTCTTTTTACTATATGACTAATATAGGTCTAATATAGTCGTTTTTCTGCTCATTTTTGTACCTCATTTGTACCGCGATGATTTTCAGTGAGTAATCACGTTAGAAAGGTAGTGGATAATTGAGACACCTTGAGACGCATTGAGACGCAATGCGACAAAATAGGCGAAATAAAAGGATAAAAAATGAGTAGTAAAATTGAAATTTCAAAAAAATGTGAGTGGTGTGGCAATGTATTCATTGCTCGAAAATCATCAACAT
>JAFNXQ010000052.1 GCA_017383445.1 Alistipes sp. | reverse complement strand
GACTGTGATAAGCGTGCTTACGCTTGATCTTACCTGTGCCGGTGAAAGTAAAACGTTTCTTTGCAGCGGCATTTGTTTTCATTTTTGGCATTTTCGTAATTGTTTTTAGTTAAACATAGCGTGCAAAGATAGGTATTTTTTCTTAAAATACACATATCCACACAAAAAATATCATTTCTGGGGTGTATTTTGAATCTTACATACAGTATAAATCCAATTTCACTCTATCAAACCATGCAAGAGATGCCAATCTCCCTGACCCACAATAGTTCTAAAACACCACCTGCACACTATCCGAAACCACTTCTCCATCGTCAAAGGTTATGGTTACGGTAAAATTATACTCTTGAGAATCAGCCGGTTTCTCAATAAAAGAGATTGACGCTACTTCAGAACCTACAATTTCCAAATCTTCTTCTGTAAATTGGCTTAATGATTTTGATATAACCAACATACTTTCTTCTACTTTACGCTTCAATACCGCCGAAAAACTCAAACATCTTAAATTTACAACATCTCTCAACGAACATCCGGCTTTGATATCATTAAAATCGCGATCACTTGTAACTTCAATATACTTAATACCCCTACTTAATGCCTGATATTCGTATATAGCCTCACATGGGCCCGTAGGACGGCCGCGATCATCTGCAAATGCATCATAAGATTTTATTCGAGAAAAACCTACATTATCATGCTTTAAGGATAGTTCGTTAAAAACCTCAACATCCGACTCTTGATATTTGACATCTGCATAACGGAAAAAAGGTCTATCAAAACCCCATCTTAAATGCTCATTGAGCAATTCCCGTGAAGGATAATACTTTTTGGGAATAAATTTTAACTCGACATACTTTGACTTATCAACACCATTCCAGAGATTTATCCTATCCACCAAAACATATTCATCAATCAGATGTTCACTCGTCCACTCAATATCTGTAAATCTACATCCATCCCCACATCCACTCGATATACCCCAAAGAGTACATAATACAATAAAAAATCGTTTCAATTTCATAATAATGTTATTTTTCATAGTTTTACGAAGATAGTAATAAGCTCGCAAATAACAAAAAAATATCGGAATTATATGCCTCAACCGACATATAACCCCGATATTATCTGTCAAAAAACCGACCCCTACTCGGCAAAATGCACCTTCAAAGGCTCGCTTTTGTACTTACCGGCAGTGGTAACCGTAAACTCGTAGTCACCGGCCACGGCGGGTGTCTTCTCGAAAACGAGATAGAACGTTGAGCCTACGATAGCCTTCTCCTCGTCGGTAAAATCGGCGTAGCGTTTGGTAATACGCACCTTGTCGCTTATCTCGAAGTAGAAAATCTCGTCACGATTCTCGCCCAGGAACTGTGCGAATGAGTAGATTTGAACCTTAACGACATCCATAAGTGATGTGCCGGCTGGGTGTGAAGCATCAAAATCGGTGCTGCAAGTGAGCTCGATTGTGGGCATAGACTCGGTCAAAGCCGAATAGTGGAAATACTTGCCGTTAGAGTCATACATAATATTCCACTCAAAGCCCTCGTCGCCATTCTGTGCCGCCATTGCGTTAAACTTTGACACGCCGGCCTGCGAGCCATAACCCGCCTTGGCCAACTCCTGCGAAACATACGACTTGGAGTTGTCGGCAGGCTTCATTATCAAAAGATTATCGTCAATTTTATCTAACTTAAAAGTCGTTGCTTCAACATATTCATCAATCAGGTGTGTTGAGGCATACTCATACAGATTGTAATCCTTGCCCGAACAGGCACACATAAACAGGAGTGCCAATACAATAAATAGTTTGTTGTGTCTCATAAATTTACGATTCCATTAATTAGTCAAAAAAAGTCAAAGGTCGTTAAATCGGTTGGCTTTTATTGGCTTTAAAACCTAACTTCCTATCGCAAATATACTAATTTTATTGTTATCACAATAACTATAGCTCGACTTTTTGCGATTTTGGCATTAAATATATACCTTTGTGGATATGATACAAGCATTAAATATACACAAAAGCTACGGCTCATTAGAGGTTTTGAAGGGCGTTTCTCTCGACATAAAGCGAGGCGAAGTGGTATCCATCGTCGGTCAGAGTGGTGCCGGCAAGACTACGCTATTACAGATTTTAGGCACTCTGCTCCCTATGGACAGCGGCTCGCTACGCATTGACGGAGAGGATGTCGGACAATTTGGCGATGACCGCCTTTCGGACTTCCGCAATCGTCGTATAGGCTTCGTTTTTCAGTTCCATCATCTGCTGCCCGAGTTCACCGCTTTGGAGAATGTGATGATTCCCGCCCTGATAGCAAAGCGTAACCGCCACGAGGTGGAGCAGGAGGCTGTAAAACTGCTTGAAATGATGAATCTGAAAGACCGCACCACGCACAAGCCGAGTGCCTTGTCAGGTGGCGAGCAACAGCGTGTAGCCATTGCCCGTGCATTGATTAACCGCCCTGCCCTGCTTCTGGCTGATGAGCCTTCGGGAAACCTCGACTCGCAGAACCGCAACGAGATACACTCGCTGTTCTTCCGTCTGCGTGAGGAGCTTGGTCAGACAACAATCATCGTGACGCACGATGACGAGCTGGCCTCTATGGCCGACCGAAAAATCACGATGCGTGACGGCATGATTCTATAACCCAACCGAAAAAAATGCAGAAAGAGCAATTGAGGGAGCTATTGGAGCACCTTCACGACAAATACAATCGTCAGGAGTTTATCGAGCCCGACCCTATCAGTATTCCGCACTCTTTTACTGACAAGGCCGACCGCGAGATAGCTGGTTTCTTCGCCTCTACCATAGCGTGGGGCAATCGCAAGGCTATCGTAAAGAGTGCCCGACGAATGATGCTCTATATGGATAATTCGCCTGCTGACTTTGTCCGCAATGCCTCCGACAGAGAGCTTGCCACATTACAGAGTTACGTTCATCGCACCTTCAACGGGCAGGATTTTACCGATTTTACACTCGCCATACGAGGCATAATGGAACGCTTTGGCGGCATTGGCGATTACTTTGAAGGTGAATACGAACGCACGGGCGACCTTGCTACGGTATTATCGTCGTTCCGCCGCGAATTTTTCTCGTGCGAGCATAACCCGCACTGCGAGAAACATCTGTCAAGCATCGACAAAGGTGCCGCCTGCAAACGACTTAATATGTATCTGCGTTGGTTTGTCCGCCACGATGAGAGAGGTGTGGACTTCGGTCTGTGGCGAAAAATTCCGATGTCGGCACTCTATCTGCCGCTGGATGTCCATACGGGCAATATGGGGCGTGCGTTGGGACTACTCAACCGAAAGCAGAGTGACTGGAAAGCAACTGCGGAGATTACCAGCAGTCTGCGGGAGTTTGACACCAATGACCCCGTACGATATGACTATTCGCTGTTTGGTGCGGGCATAGATGGATTTCTTAAAGAGTAACGCTATGCGAGGCCGAGGGTTTACATTCAAGCAATTTCATATCGACCATAGCCGTTGTGCTATGAAGGTCGGCACCGATGGCACGCTACTCGGAGCATGGGCATCACTCCCCGAGGGCGAGGGCCGAGTACTTGATATTGGCACCGGCACCGGTCTTATAGCTATCATGGCGGCACAGCGTACACCTGCTGCACACATCACAGCCATAGATATTGACGCCGACTGCGTGGAGCAGGCACGCGAGAACATTCTGGCATCACCCTGGCCGGAGAGAATCAACGCAGAGAGGTGTGCGTTGCAGGACTTTCACTGCGACACACCCTTCGATGTGATAGTCTCCAATCCACCCTACTTCATCGATTCGCTGCTCTCGCCCGATGCGGCACGCACAACAGCCCGACACACAGCATCGCTGCCATTCGAGGATTTGGTGGCAGGCGTTTTGAGGCTGATGACTACGGATGGTCACTTCTCGCTTATTCTTCCACCAGCGGAGTATGAGAGATTTTTATCGGCAGCAAGGGGTCGTCTGTTCGTCACTCGGTTGTGCGAGGTTTGGAGCACACCGGAGAGTGGCACAAAACGTATTATGGCAGAGTTTTCGACCTTGCCACCCGCAGAGCCGCCCACAGCGGAACGGTTGATTATAGAGGATCGTGGGCCACAGGGTTACAGCGAGGAGTACAAGGCTCTGACACGCGACTTTTATTTGAAATTTTAGAACTATGAAACGATACTTATTGACTATGTTTTTACCATTTTTATTTGCAGGATGTTCAGCCGAGCCTTCATTCAAGTCGGTTGGTGTAGAGGAGTTTTCCGCCATTGCAGAGAAGGAGAACACCATAGTCGTCGATGTAAGACGTGCCGATGAGTGGGCAGAGGGTCATCTGGAGTCAGCAACATGCAATATTGACGCCTTGCAGGAGGATTTTACCGATAAGGCCAAAGCTATCCTGCCCAAAGATAAAACGATAGCTATCTATTGCCGCAGCGGTCGTCGCAGCAAGGCGGCAGCCACGCAACTTGCAGAACAGGGATTCGAGGTTGTGGAGCTTGACGGCGGCATTATAAGCTGGCAGGAGAGTGGCAAGGGTGTGGTCAAATAGATACAGATATTGATGCAAAATTTTGACTTCTCAGCGAAATAGTATATATTTGCTCACAAGTTTTTCAAAAACACTATGTTAATAAAGGTTTTCGATATGAAAAAAGTGATATTACTTACAGCTTTCGCATTGTGTGCAATGCTGTCAGCATCGGCTCAGAACAGCCTCTATCAATCAACATTCGGTGCTGTAATGGGTGCTTCGGGTGCATATGAGATTGTAGATCCCTCAACGGTCATTGCCGTTGATATTACGGTGGAGAAGGAGCAGAACATCGTTGGCCCCTATGCCCGTTATGCACAGAAATATCTCGACACACGAGGTTCATTGGTTGAGAAGGTGACATATAACATTACCGATATCAAACTTTCGCTGGTTGTGGATGCACAGCTTTTTGCTCCCACCGAACTCCCCGCAAAGAGTGTTGAGATTCTGTCGCACAATGGCAGTGCAACCGAGTTCGCAAAGATTCTGCCCGACCGCCTGGACAACACCACACAGAGCCTTGACGCAGCTGCGATGGATGCTGCACAGCAGATTTTCGATATCCGCAAGCATCGTATGGAGCTTATTACAGGCGAGGCAGGCGAGAATGTCTTTGGTGCCGGCTTGAAGGATGCCCTCGAGGCCCTTGACAAGCAGGAGACAGCCCTGTTGGAGTTGTTCTTCGGCAAGAATATCATCACAACGACAAGCGAACGTTACTACATTCCTATTGATGCCTCGCAGAAGCAATATATCGTAACACACTTCTCTAAAAATGCCGGCATAGGCGACAGCGGCGAGGCCATCACACTCAACATCGCACCTTCGGGCAAGAATGGCTTGAAGAATATCACCGAGGCCGACCCGAAAGATAAGTCGGTAATGAAAGTTCGTGTTGCAGACCTCTGCACCTGCACGATAAAGGTTGGCGACGAAAGCATCCCGACAAAGATAAGCGTAATACCTATCTTTGAGTTCGGTCGCACAATAAATGTCAGCAAGAGATAGTCACCTGCACAAAGCAAACTGAAAGTGGATAATACATCGTTGATGATATCGCTGCTGGGGGCATTGCGTCGCGAGATGAATGGAGCTGTAGCCGATGCTATGCACTATTACGGCAAGCGTTATGGGCTTAATTATGGAGTCAGCCTGCCCACCATCCGCACAATAGCTGCCGAGCAACCGACAAACAACTCTCTGGCTCTCTACCTCTATAAGCAGGACGTGAGGGAACTGCGTCTGGCAGCACTACACATTGCCGACAGGAGTATATTTGAGCAGGATGAGGCGACCTGGCGTGAGGGTATCAGCACATCGGAGATAGCCGAGGAGATG
>JAFNXQ010000051.1 GCA_017383445.1 Alistipes sp. | reverse complement strand
GCCCGTGGGTTGTTCGGTGTTTGCGTACCGCTAAATCGATGTTGATTGGATTGAGGCAGCACATGGACGTGCTTGTGCAGTTGCAACAGCAGCAAAGCGTCTTAATCCCAAGAATCTGGTACTTACTTATCAGGGTGATGGTGACCTTTCGGCTATTGGTACAGCCGAGACTATTCACGCTGCAGCTCGTGGCGAGAATATCGTTACTATCTTCATCAACAATGCGATTTACGGTATGACGGGAGGTCAGATGTCGCCCACTACCCTTCTGGGTATGAAGACCGCGACAACCCCTTGTGGTCGTGATGCTCGTCTGAATGGTTTCCCATATAAGATTGCCGATATGATGGCTCACCTCGACGGTGCTACCTATATCACTCGTCAGAGTGTCCATACACCTGCTAATGTGCGTAAGTGTAAGAAGGCTATCCGCAAGGCGTTTGAGAACTCGTTGGCTGGCAATGGTTATTCGCTGGTAGAGGTTGTTGCTACTTGTAATAGTGGCTGGAAGCTCTCTCCCGTAGCGGCTAATAAGTGGATGGAGGAGAATCTTATTCCGGAGTATCCTCTTGGAGATATTAAGTGTGCAGAGTTGCCAAAACAGTAAACATAGGAGGTTAAGAGTATGAAAGAGACTATTATTATAGCCGGTTTTGGCGGTCAGGGCGTATTGTCAATGGGTAAGATTCTGGCCTATTCGGGCATTATGCAGGATTACGAGGTTACATGGATGCCGTCGTATGGTCCCGAGATGCGAGGCGGTACAGCCAATGTGACAGTTATTGTTTCTGATAAGAAGATTTCTTCGCCTATCGCAAGTGTGTATGATACAGCTATTGTGCTGAATCAGCAGTCGTTGGATAAGTTCGAGGCTCTTGTGCGTCCGGGTGGTGTTTTGATTTATGATACCAACGGTATTGTGAATGCTCCTACCCGTACCGATATCGAGGTTTATCGAATCGATGCTGCTGCCGAGTGTGCTCGCTTGGGTCAGGCAAAGATGTTTAATACGATGATTCTGGGTGGATTCCTCAAGGTTAAGCCTATCGTTGATATGGCTCATGTAATGGAGGGCTTGAAGAAGTCATTGCCCGAACGTGCTTGGAAGATGCTCCCACAGAATGAGGAGGCTATCCATCACGGCGGCGAGATTATCTGCAAGGTCAGATAATGCAGGCCATCGTTTGCTAACTTGTTGTGGCGGTCTTTTGCGGGCCGCCACATTTTTGTTTTATTATTATGATTTTTGGTAAAATGGTCTCGAGGTGTGATATTTTTTATAATATGTGCCGATATTTGGGAAAAATATATTATCTTTGTTATTGAGCATTTTATCGAAAATTGAGTTTTGCAGGGCGTAATTGATTGAGCCACGCACAACTACTGAATAAAATTGTATGAATAATAATCAACGAGTGGCTAGGGCCTTGACTGCCGCAACCGATACGGTTGCCCTGGAAATAGGCATTGACATCCTGGATAAAGTTCCTGTGATGTTCAAGGAGCATTTCCCCGGCAGAAAGGCTATGGTCGTGGCTGATAAATATACCTGGCAAGCCGCTGGCGAAGCCGTACAGGCCTATTTGCAACAATCTGATATTGAGTGCGAGGAGCCTTTTATATTTGATTATCCCAATTTCCACGCCGAGTGGACCTTTGTAAAGATGCTTGACGATAGGTTGGCATCAACCAATGCTATTGCCATAGCTGTCGGCTCGGGAACTATCAACGACCTGTGTAAGCTCTGTTCTTATCGTCAGTATCGCCAATATATGTGCGTGGCTACGGTGGCATCTGTTGATGGATACTCCTCTTTTGGAGCCTCTATCATTCACAAGAATATGAAAAAGACCTTCACCTGCCCTGCTCCCAAGGTAATCCTTGCTGATGCGGGTGTGATGGCGAAGGCTCCTGTGGAGATGACGGCAGCCGGTTATGCTGATCTGGCAGCGAAGATACCTTCGGGCACAGAGTGGATGCTGGCCGACTTCCTGGGTGTGGAGCTTGTGCATAATGTGGCGTGGCATATTGTTCACGATGGCTTGAAGGAGTCCCTGTCGGATCCCGTTGGCGTGGCAGAGGGTAATCCAAAGGCTATTGCTACATTGGTTGAAGGTCTGATGTTGAGTGGCTTTGCTATGCAGGCTGCACGTTCAAGTATTCCTGCGTCGGGCACCGAGCATCTGTTCAGCCACTTGTGGAATATGCGTGGGCATACTCATAATGGCCGTACTCCATCGCATGGTTATCAGGTCAGTGTAGGTACGCTGATGATGTGTGCTATGTTTGATGAGATGTGCAAGACCGACTTCTCGAAGCTGGATGTAAGGGCTTGCGTATCATTGTGGAAGAATCGTCGTCAGATGCGTCACGAGGCTGAGGATTTGTTTGAGGATATGCCATATGGCGACTATGTTATCGCCGAGTCGATGGCTCGCTATAAGGATAAGGAGGAGGTTCGTCGTCAGTTGCAGCTGATGAAGGATAACTGGCCCGATATCAAGGAGATGTTACAGGAACATTGCTATACTCACGAGCAGATGTATCAGCTTCTGTCCACCGTCGGAGCCCCCACTTCGCCCGAACAGGTAGGCATCTCGCTTGAGCAGATGCGTTCCGATGTGGCGATTGTCCGCCATATACGCAACCGCTTTACGATGTTTGACATTGGTCTTTATGCCGGCAAGTTGCAGGATTGGACAGCCGGAGTCTTTGGCGAAGGCGGCATTTGGGAGATAAAGTAAAAAATGAAAAAGAGCAGAAGAAATTCTGCTCTTTTATCTTTATTGTGCTGTATTGTGTCTTGTTATTCAAATCGATACTCTTCGATATCGCGAAGGCCGAGCAGCAATTCTTTGTTGGTCATACGGCGTTTGCCTGCCATCTGCATAGAGTGAATATGAATAATGCCATTGCCGCATACAACCTCGATGCTCTCTTTGCCATCTGAAAGAATCGTACCAATGGCGTGTGATGCCGTTTTGGACTCGAAAGACACCTCGAAAATCTTTGCCGAGCCGACCTCCTCGCCATCTCTGCTCAATGCACCCCACGCTGCGGGATAAGGCGACAAACCGCGTACGAAATTGACAATACGTTCGCCCTCCCACGACCAGTCGATGCGACAATCCTCCTTGAAGATTTTTGGAGCCGGCTTTAATGACGACTCGTCATAGTGCATCTGCTCAATGGCTGTATAGTTGCCCTCGGCAATCTTCTCGACAGTCTCCACAACCAAATCACAGCCGGCCGTCATCAGCTTGTCGTATAGCGTGCCGACATTATCCTCGGGCAGAATAGGCATCCTCTGCTGCCCTATTATCGCACCCTTGTCTATCTCGTGATTTAGAAGGAATGTCGTGATACCACTCTCCTTCTCGCCGTTCATAATCGCCCAGTTTATTGGTGCAGCACCGCGGTATTGCGGGAGCAGCGAGGCGTGCAGGTTGAATGTGCCGAGGCGAGGCATAGTCCATATAACCTCGGGCAGCATACGGAATGCTATTACAATGCCCAAGTCGGGATTCAACTCTCGCATAGCGGCTACAAACTCCTCGCTTTTGAGTTTTTCGGGTTGCAGAATGGGTAATCCCAACTCGCGTGCCGCAACTTTGACGTCGCTTTCGTGTATCTTCTGACCTCTGCCGGCAGGTTTGTCGGGTGTGGTTACGACGGCCACGACATTATAGCCATCCTCGACCAGACGACGAAGTGACGCAACGGCAAATTCGGGCGTACCCATAAAAACTATGCGTAGATCCTTACCTCTCATTATTCTGATTTTTTCGCTTTTCTGAACTTGATGCTCCCCAGCTTCTTCCAGATACCCCATGACGAAATGCGGCTCTTTACAGGAAGCCAGATGATGTTAAATCTCTCCTTGAAGGCGATGTAGCGGTTGTAATACCAGTCGGTGTCGAGCAGCGACGAGTCGTTTGTCGCCTTTATGAGTAGATATACCGCTATGGGCGTCAGCACAAACGACGATAGCCACATGCCCGTAAATGAACTCCACAGGCCCTCCTCGGCAGCCTTTTTGCCGTTAAGACTGATGATGTAGTAGAATACGAAGAATGCTACCGATATGACAATCGGCGTCCCTAATCCACCCTTTCGGATAATGGCCCCAAGAGGTGCTCCGATAAGGAAGAATATAAATACCGATACGGGCAATGCGAGTTTGTTGTGCCAGTCGTTCTTGCTGCGATACAGCTGCGTGAGGGCTATCTTTGCCGATGATTCATCAAAGGTTAGCGAGTTACGCGAGTTGATAGCCGAAGAACGTGCCGAAGTCCATATCTGGTGGCGTTTACGGATGTCGAGCTTGCTCAATGAATCAAGCATATCGGCATTGCGGAAATCCGATTTGTCTATCATCAACGAATCGGGAAGCTGCAATACCTGAATATCCTTTGTAAAGATATTATCCTTCATTAGTGGCTCATACGACTTCGATGACGCCTCCGTTACACGCAAATCAAGCGAGTCGATAGCGTGCTGCAACTCAACGATGTTCTTGGTCTGCGAGCCGTTGAACATATCGCTGTTGTCGGTGTTCTCGAAGTTAAAGCCCTCCATGGGAATCTTTGCCTCCTGCACCTTGAAACTATCGTGTCGCAGCGAACTCTTGGTGTACCAGTTTGAATTGCGTGCGTATTGATAGTTTTCGCCGTTGTATAGTGTTATAAGCAGGAACTTTTTGTCGTCACTCAATCGGATATAGCCCGACTCGGCGACGGTTGTCGTCATATTGCCGCCCGATGAGGAGTTGTCGTATATGAGGACATTTGTCAGAAGGTTGGTAACGGGATCCTGATGCTCGGCTCGGATACTGATATCTTCGTCAATGC
>JAFNXQ010000050.1 GCA_017383445.1 Alistipes sp. | reverse complement strand
TGCCCAAGGGTGGTTATGTTATCGCCCCCACAGCCGAGGAGGCTTTGGAGAAGGCACGCGTGAAGGCCGAGGATCCTACTTTGCAGTTGAGTGACTTGCGTCAGGACGAGGATGTACTCGACACTTGGTTCTCATCGTGGTTGTGGCCTATCTCGGTATTTGATGGCATCCGCAACCCCGACAACGAGCAGATTCGCTACTACTACCCCACCAACGACCTTATCACAGGTCCCGATATCATCTTCTTCTGGGTGGCTCGTATGATTATGGCAGGTTATGAGTACCGCGGCGAGAAGCCCTTTAAGAATGTATATTTCACAGGTATCGTACGCGACAAGCTGGGTCGCAAGATGTCGAAGCAGTTGGGTAACTCACCCGACCCGCTTGACCTGATTGCAAAGTATGGTGCCGACGGTATGCGTGTTGCTATGATGCTCTCATCATCGGCAGGTAACGATGTTATGTTCGACGAGGCACTTTGCGAGCAGGGCCGTAACTTCGGTAACAAGATATGGAACGCCTACCGCCTTATCAATGGCTGGCAGGTGGATGACACTCTGGCACAGTCGGAGAACAACCGTCTGTCGGTTGAGTGGTTCCGCCATATCCTCTCACAGGCCGTTGCCGAGGTAGATGAACTCTTTGCGTCATACCGCATCTCGGAGGCCTTTATGCGTATCTACAAGCTCTTCTGGGACGATTTCAGCGGCTGGTACCTGGAGATGGTGAAGCCCGCATATCAGCAGCCAACCGACAAGGCTACGATGGAGGCTACACGCCACTACTTCGACCTTCTGATGCGTCTTATCCACCCATTTATGCCCTTCGTGACGGAGGAGATATGGCAGGATTTGGCACCCCGCACCGCAGGCGAGTCTATTATGTACGCTCCGATGCCTGTGGCTGAGCAGGTGGACGAAATAATGTTAGCGGACTTTGAGAATATTAAAGAAGTAATTTCAGCCATTCGTAATATAAGAAATAAGAACAATATATCATATAAACACACATTAACAGTAGAAGTTGAATTGGATTATAACGAGCATTATACTCCTGAGTTTTTTGGCATTATAAATAAATTAGCTAATGTAGATATAGTAGCCGTTAAAAAGGCGAGAATCGCAATTAATGATGCATCGATCCTAGTTAAATCTTCACAATATTACGTTAATCTTGGCGACCAGATCGATGTCGAGGCCGAGATGAAGAAGCTCACCGACGAACTTACCTATCTCGAAGGCTTCCTGGCAAGCGTAATGAAGAAGCTCTCGAACGAACGTTTCGTCAGCTCTGCTCCCGAGAAGGTTGTAGCCAACGAGAAGGCCAAGAAGGCCGACGCCGAGGCGAAGATTGCAGCCATCAAGGAGAGAATGGAAGCGTTGAAGTAAAGTTCAAAGAGTAAAGAGCAAAGAGTTTTTTTTCAGATATCACTATCTTTCATCTTTGCTCTTTCATCTTTCATCTTCAAATCAATTTTGACTAATGCCAGACATTACCATATACACCGACGGCTCGGCTCTGGGTAACCCGGGGCCGGGTGGTTATGGTGTTGTTCTGCTCTCGGGGCCACACCGCAAGGAACTCTCGGCCGGTTTCCGTCTGACGACCAACAACCGCATGGAGCTTATGGCTGTGTGTGTGGCGTTGGAGGCGCTGAAATTCGAGGGCAGCAACGTAACGATATACTCCGACTCGAAGTATGTTGTCGAGGCGGTAAATCAGCGTTGGGTATTCGGCTGGGAGCAGAAACGCTTCAAGGACAAGAAAAACCCCGACTTGTGGATGCGTTTCCTGCGTATCTATCGCCGACACAGAGTCCGCTTCGTGTGGGTCAAGGGCCACGCCTCAACGGTTGAGAACAACCGCTGTGATGAGTTGGCTGTGGCGGCAGCAAACGGCTCAAATCTCTTTGAAGATACGGGCTACACACCCGAATAGTATAACACTCATCGAACTTTTGATTAAAGGATGGATATCGAGAGCATAAGAGAGTATTGCCTGCAGAAGGCTGCCGCAACAGAGGAGTTTCCCTTTGACGACACTACGCTGGTATTCAAGGTTATGGGCAAAATGTTCGCCTGTATGCCGCTGGAGAGACCCGATATGCTCATCCTGAAATGTGACGCCGACAGAGCCATAGAGCTACGGGAACGCTATTCGGCCATTGATGCTGCGTGGCACTTCAACAAGAAGTACTGGAATCAGCACATCATCCCGGCACTTGACGATAGTCTGATAATGGAGCTGATAGACCACTCCTACGACGAGGTGGTAAAGAAATTCAGCCGCCAAAAGCGTGAGGAGTTACACGCCATAACAGCAGAGCTATGAGATTGACTTTTTTAGGTACGGGAACATCGCAGGGCGTGCCTGTAATAGGTTGCCGATGCGAGGTG
>JAFNXQ010000049.1 GCA_017383445.1 Alistipes sp. | reverse complement strand
CTGAAGGATAACAGCAGCGATAAGACCCATCAAAGTAGTCAACAACGCAACCTTGATACCACCTGCTACAACGGTTGGAGAGATATCACCAGCAGCCTGAATCTGGTCGAACGCCTCGATCATACCAACAACGGTACCCATGAAACCCAACATAGGAGAAAGTGCGATGAACAAACCGATCCAAGAAAGACCAGACTCCATCTGACCTGTCTGAACTGAACCGTAAGAAACAACTGCCTTCTCAACAGCGTCCATACCCTGCTCGTAGCGATCCAAACCCTGGAAGTAGATAGAAGCAACAGGACCACGAGTGTTGCGGCAAAGCTCCTTAGCAGCCTCAACGCCCTCGTTGTTCAAAGTCTCCTCGAACTTCGCGATGAACTTCTTGGTGTTGATGTTAGCGAATGAGAGGTAAAGCATACGCTCGATAGCAACTGCCAAACCGATTACCAAACATACCAACACGGGCAACATCCAAGCCCAACCACCCTCGAGGAACTTCTGCATCAAAACCTGGTGCATAGTCTCACCTGCGATCTCGGTCTCAGCTGCAGCAGCAGCCTCATTAGCAACGGCAGCAACCTCAGTAGCAGCCTCAGTAGCAGCGGCAGCAGCCTCCTGTGCGAAAGACTTCAGTGTGCCGAAAACGGCAACCGCCAAAAACATAGAAATTTTTTTCATAACTGTTTTTAATTGTTTTTAATTAGTGTTTGTTGTTATTTTTATTAGTCGTTAAAAATTAATTTTTTCTCTTCTCCAAGTTAAATTTGCTCTAAAAAGCACCTCTTAATGCCGTTACACCCCTCACTACGACAATGTAGCAGGATAGCGACCACCAACCATTATGACGGATGTAATTATGTATCCATCAAATAGTTACATCCCAAAAATTGCATTTTTGGCGGGTCCCCGATGCTGTTTAAGCCTATTTTACGGACCGAAATATACACATTATTTTTTTTCTACGCAACTCTTTACAGAGTAAATTCTCCTCGCAAGGGCTTCTTCATCATTTCCAAAGTCTCCTCTGCCGAGAGATTTTTACCCAAAACATACATCAACTTCGTGATTGCTGCCTCGGTTGTCATATCGTACGCCGAGAGCACTCCGACGCCTTGCAGTCGCTGTCCTGTCTCGTAGAGTTGCATCTCCACCGAGCCGTTGTCGCACTGCGTAACGTTCAGCACCAGCACACCTCTCTCCACCGTCTCACGCATCAGGTTGAGGAACCACTCTGCCGTCGGGGCGTTGCCCGCACCGTATGTCTCAAGTACCACACCTCGCAGGCCCTCTACCGAGAGTATGGCTCGCAGGGTGTATTCGCCGATGCCGGGGAATAGTTTTATGACGGCCACACCCTCGCTGAGCATTGTTGCTGTATGTAGTTGCCAATCAAAATGTTCTGCCTTTGCTATTGCGGGGTAGTTGTAGGCTATCTTCACGCCCACCTCGGCAAGCGGCGGATAGTTCGGCGAACGGAAGGCATCCAGCTCCTCGGCACTTATCTTACGCGTGCGGTTACCGCGGTATAGGCTGCTGTGGAAGAGCAGCGATACCTCCGGCACTATGGGGCGACCATCGGGATACTTTGCACCGGCAATCTCTATGGCCGTGATAAGGTTTTCGCGGCCGTCGGTACGCAACACACCTATAGGAATCTGACTTCCGGTGAAGACCACCGGCTTGGTAAGGTTTTCGAGCATAAAACTCAATGCCGAAGCGGTGTAGGACATCGTATCAGTGCCGTGCAGAATGACAAAACCGTCATATTTCGCATAGTTTTCGCGTATCACCTCGGCTATGGCACACCAGTCCGAAGGGTGAACATTCGATGAGTCTATCAGCTTGGGCATAGTGTGCACATCAATATCTATGTGCAGTCGTTTCAGCGAGGGGAATTCGTTGTAGATGCCGCTAAAATCGAAGGGAACCAAAGCCCCCGTAGCCTCATCTTTTTTCATGCCGATAGTACCGCCCGTATATATAATCAAAATAGACGACCGTACTCGGTTTGAGAGATTGTTTGTATCCATATCTGTAAATTATTCTTTAATTCAAATTTTTTCGTCAGGCAGAAACATCCTTACTGCATTCTCGGTTGTCTTGCGGGCCACCTCCTCGGCACTCACGCCCTTGATTTCTGCCACTTTATCGCAAATATGGCTTACATAGGCCGACTCGTTACGCTCTCCACGATGTGGCACGGGTGTAAGGTAGGGGCAGTCGGTCTCCAATACCAAATCGCCTAACTCCATTTCTGCCACAGCCACCGCCAGAGCACTCTTCTTGAAGGTCACGACACCTCCAATGCCGAACAACCAATCTCCACACGCCTTCAAGCGACGATAGACCTCGGCACTCTCCGAGAAGGCGTGCAGGACACCTCGCAGACGCAGCCCCTGCTCCGAAGCACGGCGACACTCCTCCTCCAAAATCTCGCACATATCCTCCCACGCAGCCCTTGTGTGAATCGCTACGGGCATATCCAGTCTCGCCGCCAGACGACACTGCGAGATGAAGGCCTCACGCTGCTCGGCGACATAATCCTGACTCCAATAGTAATCCAGACCTATCTCGCCCACGGCACAAAAGCGGATGCCCTGCGGTGGCTCGGCGAGGTATTGCTCCACCAAAGCAAGCTCCTCACGCCAGCGAGGATTTTCATTCACCGATGTAGGGTGCAGACCCATCATCGGACGACATAACTCCGGCTCCTCTTGTGCCAGCGACAGCATCCTCTCGTGGCTCTCGCTGTCGATAGCCGGCAGGAGCAGTTGTGTGATGCCCCGATCCCTTGCTCGTGCCAACGCCTCCCTGCGGTCGGTATCAAACTCCTCGGCGTAGATATGTGAATGTGTATCAATCAACTGCATACTCTGAAACATCTAATGACTCCAGCCACTCCAACAGAGCTACTGCATTTGCGGCAGAGCCTCGCATTGGCGACTTTTCTGCTATTTTTCGCACCATCAAGGCCTCTTTGTCGGCAGGTTTTTGCTCAACAAAGCGTTGCCAGACATAGTAGGTAACGGCACGTGAGGCCAAGTTGTTGGAGTATATCTTGGCGTATCGAATTACCTCTTCGGTCATAAAACTCATTATCTGTTCCCGCCCCAAACGCAATGCAACAGCTGCCACCAGCATATCACAAGCGGTCTCCATTCGGTATAACGGAATGAGTTGCGTTCCCAGGTCGTATAATCTTTTCAGCTCCTTCCACTCGTTCTCGAAGTCAAATTTCTCTTCAAAACGCGATGCTCTGAATCCGACAACAGCGGCATACATAGGATTCGACAGGTCTGCATCGTCAGGCAATGCAAACCACTCTTCGGGCATATCTGCCAATTTCACGCCCCGTGAATGTTGTGCGTTGATTTTGAGCTGTAACCATAGTAGTCGGCGAAACTCCTTGTTGTCGCCCAGCACAAAGACATCGTATCCATCATTCGGAACACTCATCTTTAAGGGAATACCATTCATCAATGCCATGACAATACCCATTGCACCGAGCATTATGAGTGAGAAGAGTGGTAAAACGCCCATTTCAAGGGTAACGACCATAACGATTGCAACAATAGCAACCACAATATTGGCGATGACACCTCCCATGCCGTATAGTTTATATGGAATACGATATGCATCCTCGATATTTTCGGTCGGAGGCTCCAATAAACATTGCCCGGCAGTACCCATAATGCTGAAATGTCCACATTTCAGCTGTCCGTTATCGCTTCGCATAATTATAAAGCTACCGACACGGAACGATACAAACTTATACCCAGACAATAATCCGAACACAAGGTGTCCTGCTTCGTGAATAATAATTTGCAGGTAGAATGCCACGCCCATTATTGCCATTGCCGCAAGCCAATACAGCATAAAAGCGACGCCTCCTCCAGCGACCATCTCAGTCTTGAAGAACGCTTTCAACTGCGGGCAAACAATTCCCGGCAAAATCAAAATTCCGCCAATGACGAGTCCTGTAAGGAGGCCCATTAGCGACTGTTTGATATTGGTCTTTGACTTTTTCATAACGCCTATTTCAATTTCTCATACATTCCGCCACGCAATGGTCTTACAGCACCCGACAACTCCAGGGTCATCAGATGCAGCGACACCTCCCCCGACGACATACCGCTGCGTTCCAGCAGCGTGTCGATATGCATAGGCTCCGAGTCAAAGCAGGCCAGCAGCCTCTCCTCGTCGGTTGTCAGTGGTTGTTGTTCCCGCTTCTCGGCGGGCATCTCCTCCAAATCCAGCTCCCACATCAGTTCGGCAACGATATCCCTGCCCGACAATACGGCTTGTGCCTTATGATTACGGATAAGCACATTGCATCCACGCGAATTTTCATCGGTCACACGCCCCGGCACAGCCATCACCGAACGGCCATAGCCATCGGCAAACTCGGCTGTTGAGAGTGAGCCACCCTCGGCCGGCGACTCCACGACGACAACACCCGCCGAGAGTCCTGCGATAATACGATTTCGCGGAATAAAATAGCGACCATTCTGCTTCGTCTGCGAACAAAGTTCCGTCACGATAGCTCCGCCACGCCCGACAATCTCGGCCGCCAGGCGTTCATTGGTTGCCGGGGTCACGTTAGGTAGCGGATTGGCGATAACGCCCACTGTCGTAACGCCTTCGGCAAGAGCTGCACGATGGGCCGCACCATCTACACCATAGGCCAGACCACTCACTATCGCCACATCGGGAACGGCCTCGGCAAGCGAGTGAATCATCTCGTTGCAGGCCCTTTCGCCATAAGCACTTATCTTGCGAGTGCCGACAAAGGCTACCGAACGGCGTTGCAGAGCCTCTACCGAGCCTCGCACATAGAGGATGTGGGGATAATCATCAATTTCACGCAGCAACTTGGGATACTTTTCGTCGGTTGAGGCCAGCGGCGTTATGTTATGACGCGAGCAATATTCCAGCTCCCGCTCCGCTTCGGCAAAGCCCTTGTGTGCCACTATATTACGCACTACATCATCACGCAGCGTTGCTCGCTGATGGAGTTCCTCTGCCGATGCCGAATATATGGCCGCAGCCGAGCCGAACACCTCCATAAGATGCACTACGCCACGCACACCGAGTTGCGGCACAAAGGTCAAAGCAATATCCTCTAACTGCATATAATCAGTACATTTTTCTCTCTGGCACTCATGGCGAGGGCCACCCAAATTGTAAAGTTAGTAAATTTCGCTGAAATTGTGATGTCGTAAGAAGAAAAATATTTTTTTTGCCCAAGAAAAAAGGTGCCGCAACGTTGCGACACCTTAATTATAAAAAACTCTCTCCTATAATTACAAAACCACTCTCCTATGCCTGCTCCTGTGTTACGGCCTGCGAGATGTTGATTATAAAGTCGCCCATACGTTCCACCTCCGAGAGGATGTCGAGGTAATAGACACTACCGTGGTAGTCTGTACCATTCTGCTCGATACGCTTTATCTCGGCCTCACGCAAAATGTTACGCAACTCATTGATCTCAATCTCGCAATCGACAGCCATTTTCAGTCCCACCATACTGCGGTGACCCTGTGAGAGGTTGCGTATCATAATGTCGTAGGCCTTATCGACAAGCTCGATAAGCGACAGAATGTTGCGAATCTGCTCGTCAGAGAACTTCTTGTCGTGAGAGTTGCGGCGTGAAAGGATTCGGCTGATTGCCTCGCCAGAGTCGCCGAGGCTTTCCAACTCGTTGATAACCTTATACATAATCTGCACATCACCTCGTGTATGCTCGCTGATATCCTCCTGCGGAATAGCGTTGAGGAACGAGGCAATCTCAAACTCTATGCGGTCGGCAATCTCCTCATACTTCACCAGTTTCTGACGATACTCCTCAAATGACTTCTCGTTGGCAGCCTTCACAGCCTCACGTACATAACCCAGACCGTTACGCGAAATCTCGGCGAAATGAACCACCTCCTTTTGAGCCTGGCCAATAGACAGCTCTGCCGTAGCGGTATGGCCTGCCGAGATATATTTCAGGCGGACAGCCTCATCCTCAGGGTTGGGCTTGCTCTTGATGACGGTCGATACGATTTTTGCCAGCTGCGGGATAAACCACACAAGAATAATCGTGTTGAAGGTATTAAACAGTGTGTGGAACATCGACAGACCATAGAGCGAAGCCGTAGATTCGGGCGAGGTGGACTCCATCACACCCGAATAGACTATTTCGGCAGGGTTGGGGAGACCCCAACTTGCGATAATCGCACCAATCAAGGCCGTGAATGGCTTGAAGAGCATAAGTGCCCACACTACGCCAAAGATATTGAATAAGGTGTGTGCCAGAGCAGCACGCTTGGCGTTGGTGTTGGCTACCGCAGCGGCGATGTTGGCGGTGATGGTTGTACCTATATTCTCACCCAAAACCATCGCAGCACCCATATGGAAGGGTATCCAGCCAAGACTCATCATAATAAGCGTGAGGGCCATCGTAGCACTTGACGATTGCAAGACAAGCGTCAGCACCGTACCAAAGAGCATAAAGATAATAACCGAGCCGAAGCCATATTGTGTCCAGCCCTGAATGAATGACAACACCTCGGGGGTCTGGCGAAGGTCGGGTACCGACTCCTTCATAAGCGAAAGACCGAGGAAAAGCAGCGAGAAGCCGATGACGCACTCGCTTATGTTACGATACTTCTCACTCTTGGCGATGCTCATCAAAAAGCCCAAGGCCATCAAGGGAACGGCCAGAATCGAGATGTCGGCCTTGAAGCCGAGCAGCGATATGAGCCACGCCGTAATGGTTGTTCCGATGTTGGCTCCCATAATCACGCCGATAGCCTGATTCAGTGCCAGCAGGCCCGCATTTACAAAACCGACCACCATCACCGTCGTCGCACTCGACGACTGGATAATTGAGGTAATTGTCAAGCCTGTGGTTACACTCTTAAATCGATTAGAGGTCATCGCTTCCAAGAAACGACGCAGTCTGTCGCCCGCCGCCTTTTGAAGTCCTGCACTCATTAAATTCATTCCATAGAGGAACATTCCCAATGCTCCAATAAGGGTAAAAATCTGCAAAATCATAATTTTTTTGTTGTTTTATCGTTTTTGTTCTCCGTGTCAATTATCTATTTCGAGAGCAAAATTAGAGGCGATTTATTACCAGATTATTACCAAATCTTTACCTTTATGTTAAATCTCGCCAAAAACACCACAAAATGCAAAAAAAAGGTGCCGCAACGTTGCGACACCCTTTTATGTGTTGTATGAATCAAGGAGCTGAACTACTCCTCTTTTTTGTACTCCAGAATATCGGCGGGCTGACACTCCAGCACCTCGCATATAGCCTCCAAAGTAGAGAAGCGAATGGCTCGTGCTTTGCCCGTTTTCAGCACCGAGAGATTGACAATCGAGATATCAACCCTCTCGGCCAACTCCGAAAGTGTCATCTTGCGGCGTGCAAGCATAACATCGAGGTTTACTATTATTGCCATAATTTGTGGTTGCTTAAAAGGGTTGTCCCGTTAAATTGTCATTGACTCCTCCTCGTTGATGCGTGCCGCTACGGCCATCAACTCCGCAAAGATAAGCAAAAGAAGCGGAACAATAAAGGCCTCAATATCTATTCTGACAGACACCAATACCTCGATAGGCAGATTGTCGGCAAAGATATCGGACACTGCGTACTGCATCAAGACGTGACGATTATTCAGGCAAACATAATATATGAAGGTCGCCAAAGCCAGCCAGCGTAACAGCACAGGATGGTTACGGCGGAATATATTGCCCGTGCGGAAACCCTTAATGGCCTCGAACAGAATCCATCCGACAAGCAGTACAATAATAACAAAGACCGCCACAACCAAGTAGAAGATGACGCGATTGACCGTCGAGCCATAGTGTTCGGGAATCGTGTAGGCGGGATTATCCGAGAAGAGCATAAGAGATGTAGGCAAAGCCTCGACGAGAGGCTCTCCATCGGCATCGCGAGTGAGGGTGATGGCATCGAACTCATACTCTCCCAACGCAAGAGCACTATACGAGGTGTCAATCTCGCCGATATAGGTGCGAAAAGTCTTCTCTCTATCGGAATTGATTAACGATGAGGACTGCACTGCAAGATGTGTCACCTGAACGAGTGCAAACAGTGCCGCCAGAGCAGCAAAAACGACTGTGCGTCGCTGAACAGATTTTGAAATTTTCATAATGATAATTGTGTTAAAGGTTAATGATAATTGTATTAGTTGAAGGTTTTGTTATGAAAAAGTTTTATGTTTTATATAAATATTTTATCGTTTATCGTTAAAATTAACGCAAAGATATGGCAAAAATTGTTATCTGCAAATTTTTTTCGATAAAAATTTAATGTTTTTCATTAAAACACACATATACTCCTTCCGTAGTCCTATTATTGAAAATTTTCCAAAAGGTATAAATTTTGGGTAAAATTTTGCATAAAAGAAAAATTATACTATCTTTGTTTTAGCAATGTGGGGCAACCCACATATTCTCATTAACCTAACTAACCTAACTCAGGTGGTGGATGTGTTCAACATCTCACCACTGTTTTTTTTGATTTTTCTTTTGGTATGAACAACAATAAAGCCTGTCCGACATTGTCAGACAGGCTTACTTATTAAAACCAAACGGACTACACTACTCCTTGATGCGGGTCCAGTAGAGTGTTACGCCCACACCGAGAATCGTACCACGCAACTTCAAACGGTCGGGAGTCTCGAACTCGGCCGATGCACTTACACGCATACCCTTTGTCGGGTCGTAAATCTTCGCACCGCCATACTTCTTCGTTGCGGGGTCATACTTCAAGCCCTTCACGATAACCACCTGGTCGATATCGACATTACGCAACGCCTTGTCGGGGTTCTTCACATCCTTACGCTTGTTGCCGGCCTCGTCGTAGGGGTTCTCCACCCAGAATACCTGTGCATTGTACGAGCCGTCGGCATTCTTTGTTACACGCACCTTGCTCTTCTTGCCACCGCGGTCGGTGAGGTACTCGCCAATAATGTTGTCGCCGTTGTCGGCACTGCTCTGTGCAAATGTAGCCGGTACGGCGAGGAACATAGCACAAAGGATTGTCATAATAAACTTTTTCATCGCTAATTTTTTATTGATTCGCGAAGCAAAAGTACAACATTTCTGTTGCTGCGACAACCCCGCAGCCGCACATAGTGGCATTTACCCCGTCGGTGGTGGCAAAGTGGGCAAAATGTGGTAAAAGCCCCTGTTTTTGTGGCGAAAAAAAGTGCCACGAGTTGAGGGAGTCGTGGCACGGGCAGCTCTGCAAGATAATCTACTACTACGATTTTACCTAAACTATTGAGCTGTACTATAACAAACTACTCATTTAGTTTCTCCTCGATTATACGCCTCAATCTGTCGGTGTCGCGAACACCGTTATAATCTTCGCCCGTATGTCTGTCGCCATAGATATTTATTGCTTGCGGCTCGGCATTTCCCTGCTTATCGACAATATAGTATTGCGGCATTGGGCCTCTTCTATGCTCACTCTTCTTATCAATCAAAAGGAATATATCCAAAGCATGATTTACGGGAAGTATATAGTGAAGACCATCGGTGGTCTCCATCATAATTCTCTTGATACCGGCTAATCTGGAAGGATCCTTCATCTCGTATGGATAGGCATAATTCAGGTCAACCCATACCACACCCTGCTCGCTTGTTTCGCGACGCAAATCAGCCTCTCGACGCACTTCGTGCAATGAAGCAAAATCAGAGAAGCCTGAATAATACCAATTACGCAATACCACAACCTTGCCCTTATGTCGGGCGACGATGGCGTCAAAGACCTCCTTTGCTTCACCTTGCGGAGTGGGTTCGAAAACCACCCTCTCGGCAGCCTCCACAACCTGCTTCTGGTCTTCGGTTATCATATCGTTGAGCAGAGTGACCACCTCCTTGGTCTTTATCTCTTTGATACTCTCCACGCTGACCGAATCCAGCTGCTCGTGCTGGATTATCATGCGATAGGGACGACGTGCGTGGGCGACATCGTTATAGAAATCGAACTTATAGCCCACCTCATCGAAAGTGCATACGATGGCGAGTGCTTTATCCGCCAGCTGCTCCAATATAGACAAATCACCCGTCAGGCCCATCTCGCGAACCATACCCCTTTTTTGTTCAAGCGTAAACTCTGCCAACTTCACGCTGTCGGGCAGTTTTGAATAGTATTTATAGTTACGACCTCCACCATTGCAGAAGTTGCCACGCAACACACCTTCAGGATTGGCCGCATACGATACATACTCCTCATTCAATTGCACGGTGCTGATACGCTTCTGCAATGGCGTCAAATCTTTGGCGGAAGCAATGCTGTCGCGACACTCGTGATAGCACTTTGTAACATGAGCAATATACTCCTCGGTACTCACACGATAATCGACAAAGTTGTTTAGTGGCGAGAGTGGGTCCATCAACACCTGATATGGCAGGCTGTTCATCTGTCGATTCACCTCGGCATAGCGACCCGAAGTATAAAAGCCCTTATCGTAGGTGTAAACACCATTGCGGCGGTTGCGGAGCCACTCGCCACGCTTCGTAAGGTCGATATATACATCTATTACCTCACCCGGATCGATATAGAGATAGTAGAGCTGTTCGTGGGCGGGCAAATTGTTATGGGAGGCACCAATATAAAAATGGTATTTATTATATGCCCCCAAATAACCTATTTGAATCAGCGAAGTACCATAGAGCGGCATGCGGAACGAGAGATTACCCTCGGTATCGACCGTCGAATAAAAAGTGCCCTGATTATCAAAAATGCCCTGATTATCAAAAATATTTTTAACGACTATCTCCACACGGTTATCCATCAGGCTGTCGCGATAGCCCAGCAGATGCAGACGCATCTCACTCTCGCCCACCTTATATGAGAGTTCGGGCAACTCAACCTCGCCCTTATCTATCGGCTTGCGGAACTTGCGGGGCAAATCCTTGTGATACTTCGGCGAACGCTTTCGGCCCGTAAGGTCGATACCAAAAAGTCGTTCGGTACCAATCTCGTAATAACCGTTGAACAAATCCATCGCTTTTGCACCCTTCGGTATGGGTGGGAAGGTAGCAATCATAGGTGCGTGGCCATCGGGGTGCATCCAGAAGCGTTCGTCAAAGTTGGCACCTTCAAGCCTCGTGGCGGTGTATTTCTCGCCATCAACCCGCAGACACATAGCACGCAGAGGCATAATCCACCAGCCGGGCAGATAGTGTGCCTCCAAATGGACAATCGTTGCCGTATCGGTCAGTTCGACACGCGTAACATCGTAGATTTGGCTGGTAGCACTCTCGATGTAGGGATTGTCGATGATGCGATGGTCGGTAGAACACGATGTCACCAGCACAACCAACAAGCAAAAGTGAATAAGTTTTTTCATAGTATATCTATTTTTAGTTAAGGGTCATAAAAACTTCTTTACCGACATTACAAAATTAGCAACAATCAAGTAAAAACATCAAAAAAACGGAGATTTTATACTTACACGCCCGTTTTGGAAACCACTGAAATTCAACACATTACAAACCAAATAAGGAGTGTAATTCTTACACTCCTTGTAACTCGCTGAAAATCAGCGGTATAAAAATATCACATCCGTTTTACAACCGTATCACCCTAATCGCCAGCGACTTACGCAAGCAATTCGGCAAACTTTTCGCCCGAAGCGGCATCTAAATCGAGTAACTGGCGTTTCAATCGGCTTCTTCGGGTATGGACATTTGCAATCGTGCAATCGAGCAGGATGCCAATACTCTTGGCCGAGAAGCCAGCCAAAATATAACACAACAAAGTAATGTTCTGCTCCGAGAGTGAGGGATACTTTGTGCGGATTTCGGCAATCACTCCGCCTCGGTGGCGGTTGATGATAGCCTCCAACTCGGCCACACTCTTCGGACTGCTCAAATTGGCAATCTCGCCCTTCACCTGCTTGTATATCGCCTCCTTGTCGCGGTTGATGTCGCGTGTCTCGTAATAGGTATTCACAAGCGAGTCGAGCAGCGAGAACTGGCTCTTGAAGAGAGAGTTTATCTGACGGCTCATCTCTTCGACCGACGCCGACGAGTGGATAATCCTGTCGTTCATATCCGAAATAACACTCTCGCTGTTGTGAAGTTGTTGTTGCAAAGTCTGCACCTCGACCATATAGTTATCGACCGCCGCCTTACGCAGTCGCCGCTGATAGATGACCATCGTCGCCAGCAGCACGATAACGACACAGGCAATGATGGTTATCAGGATGTTTATCGTTCTCTCCTGATCCAACTGCTCCAAACGCATATCGGAGAGCTTACGCAGATAGTCAATCTGCACACTGTTCATCGGGTTATAGACTATCGTATCGGGATACATCTGCCGTAACTCGCTGCGATAGATGTGTGGAGGAGTCATCTGGTAGCGTATGTCGGAGTACTCATATATCAGACTCTCGTTATGACTATCTACGCTGTCGGTGGCGTGCTCATACGCGATTGGTATCTGACGAAGAGTCTCCAAACGATCGAGTCTGTGATAGAGCTCTGAAATCTGCTCCTGACACCGTTGCATCAACTGCCTGTCGCCCTCTATCAATGCCCAATTATAGACCAGCACATAGAGCATCTCGGCATCGCTGTTGCGACCCACAGCCGAATAGCTTTGGGCAATCGAGCAGAGGGTCTGATTCTGTGCCACCTCGTCATCGGCCGCGACATAGGCGTTATAGGCACGGCGGAAGAGTATCAGGGCCTGCGAATAGTCGTAATGGATGATGTGCAGTTCGCCCATTCGCGAATATATGTCGCCAAGCAGAGCCTCATCGCCACTTTTGTAGGCGGGGTTCTCGGCCTCCATATATAGTTGCATAGCCTGCTGATAATCACCCCGAGCCTGCAACGCATAGGCCTGATAATATGCCTTGCGTAGATTTTTAACATTTGCCGTGGCAGGTTGGGCCTCGTTGTCACAGCCACAAAGCGAACAAAGGGCACAAGCCACCGCCAGAATGATGATTAAAACACGATGTTTCATTAGTTGAGAGTTAAGGTATCGCAAATGTAGCAAAAAAATCCATATACCGCAATGGATATATGGATTAAACGATGTTATCTTCTGCTGCGATTTCAGCCTAATTCTTATCGCGGAAAATGTTGAACCTTCGCAGATGCGGATTGCGGCGTGAGAGCACGATAAACTCCAGCAACAGCAACGCCATAGCCACAGCCAGCGGATACTGATATTGCTCGTTATACTCCTCGTATCGAACGGTCGAGAGCTCACTCTTCTCCATCTGGTTGATGCTCTTGACCACCTCGTCAAGACCTATATCCTGCTTCGAAGCACGCACATAAGCACCCTCGGTGATGGTTGCCATCTCCTGCAACATCTGCTCGCCCAGTTTCGACACGACAATCTCGTTATTCTCGTCCTTCACAAACTCGCCACCAATCTCAATGGGGGCACCTTCGGGTGTGCCGATACCTATCGTATAGATGCGTATGCCCTGGTCCTTGGCCATCTGTGCTGCAGCTATGGCATCGTCCTCGTGGTTCTCGCCATCGGTTATAAGCACTATGACGCGACTCTTCTCACTCTGTGACGAGAAGGATAGTGCCGCCAGCTGCAATGCCTTGCCTATGGCTGTACCCTGCTCGCCTACAAGCGTGGGCGAGAGGCGTTTGGCAAAGGCCTGTGCCATACGATAGTCCGACGTGATGGGCAACTGCACCTTCGGCTCGCCGGCGAAGGCTATAAGGCCGACTCGCTCCTGCTGCAAACCCTCAAAGAGTTTGTTTATGGCATATTTGGTGCGTTCCAGGCGGTTAGGCTCAAAGTCCTCGGCCAGCATGGAGTTCGACACATCGACCACCAGCATAATCTCTACGCCACGAGCCTTCTCCTCGCGGAGCTTGGAGCCTAACTGCGGGCGTGCCACAGTCACCACCAGAGAGGCGTAGGCAAGGATGAACAGCGTAGCCTTCAAACGCAGACGGCCCTGCGAGAAGTCGGGCATCAGCGAACGCATAACCTCGCTATTGCCAAATCGTGCCACCAGTCGGCGACGACGATATGCCGCAATGAGATAAATCGCTATGAGCAGCGGTATGAGCAGTAATAAATATAGGTACTCTACATTTGCAAAACGAAACATAGGCTATGGTATGCGTTTAAGTATTATCTGACTGAATAAAAACTCTACAACAAGCAGTGCCAGAGCCAGCAACAACAGCGGCACCCACTGCTCGTGATATATCGTAAGGTTGGTAATCTCCACCTTGCTCTTCTCCATCAGGTTAATCTCGTCGTATATGGCTTTCAGCTTCTGCTTGTCGGTGGCACGGAAGTATTGTCCGCCCGTACGCGAAGCTATCTCCGTGAGGGTCTTCTCGTCAATCTCGACATCCATCATCTGGTAGGTCATATTGCCGAACATATCAATCGCAGGGTAGGGGGCCTTGCCTCGCTTGCCCACACCTATCGTATAGACCTTCACGCCCATATCGGCGGCGATGTCGGCAGCCATCAGTGGAGCAATCTCTCCGCGATTGTTCACACCATCGGTCAGCAGTATTATCACCTTGCTCTTCGCCTCACTCTCACGCAGTCGGTTAAGGGCCGTTGCAAGGCCGTTACCTATGGCCGTGCCATCCTCAATAACGCCGCTACGCACGCGTGCCAGAAGGGTCTGCAAGGTGCTTTTGTCGGTTGTCAGCGGACTCTGCGTGAATGCCTCGCCGGCAAATACCGCCAATCCTATGCGGTCGCCGTGGCGGTCAGCAACGAAGTTGCCGGCAACCTCCTTGGCTGCGGTCAGACGGTCGGGCTGGAAGTCGCGTGCAAGCATAGAGCCCGAGATATCTATGGCGAGCATAATATCGATACCCTCGGCATCGGTACGGCTCTGCTCCTCAACACCCTGCGGGCGTGCCAGAGCAATGGTCATTAGTGCAAAGGCCGCTATGCGAAGCACAAATGGGGCGTGTCGCAACCAATAACGCCAGGTGCGGGGGGCACGACGCACTCCTTCGACCGTTGATATGCGTATGGCAGCACCGCCTTGCAGTGTGCGGTAGATATAGTAGGCTATCATCGGCACCAACAGCACCAACAGCCACAACAGATATGGATTTGCAAATCTCAATGTTTCGGAAAATTAAATATTCAAACTACCAATTCTTACGACCTCTGATAAGGATGCCCTTCTCCTTTTCGTCGAGCTTCTCCTGCGTCTTGTCCTCCTGTGCCTGAATGGCGTTGAGTACCTGCTCACGCTGCTTGTCGTTCATTCCGCTGCGGGGTGGGGCCTCGCCCTCCTGCTCCTGACCATCGTTCTGGTCTTCACCGCCGGAGTTCTGCTCCTTGTCATCCTCGCCACCCTGATTCTGGTCTTGATTCTGATTCTGGTCGTTGTTCTGCTCCTGCTGCTGGTCGTTGTTCTGATTATCGTTCTGACCATCGCCATTCTGATTCTGATTCTGATTCTGCTGGTTCTGGTCCTGATTTTGGTCTTGATTTTGGTCCTGATTATCCTGATTCTGGTCGTTATTCTGCTGCTGTTGTTCGAGCAACTTCTTCGTGAGGGCGTAGTTATACTTCGCCTCCATATCGTCGGGGTTGAGTGTCAGGGCACGGCGATAGCTACGCAGTGCATCCTGCAACTTCTGCTGCACAAACTGCGTATTTCCAAGGTTATAGTAGGCATCGGAACGGTCGGCATCGTTTCGCAGCGAGTCGGCCGAAGCCTTCTGCAACAAACCCTCGGCCTGTGCTACATATCCTGCCGCCATCTTCGCCTCTGCCGACTGCGGATTCTGATATGCCAGCGTATCGGCCATGGCACGCCGCAACAGCGAGTTGCCCAGATTGTATCGTGCCTCAAATGCTGTTGAGTCGTGTAGCAAAGCACGCTGATACAGCTCCGAACTGTTGTCGTAACGGCCCTTGTTGAATTGACGGTTGCCCTTACGCA
This sequence comes from Alistipes sp., assembly GCA_017383445.1. Classification (GTDB taxonomy): domain Bacteria; phylum Bacteroidota; class Bacteroidia; order Bacteroidales; family Rikenellaceae; genus Alistipes. The sequence goes on along the minus strand of JAFNXQ010000049.1, from coordinate 4,039 downwards.
CCAAGCCTCTCTCGGGCAGGTTTTGTCCCACCGACATAAGCGGCAGAGAGAGCAACGCAACAACCAATATGAATATATATCTTTTCATTCTCTCTATCGTTTTTCATCCTCCTCGTCAGCAACCTCCTCTACGGGCTTGGTCTGCTCGACAAAGTTCCATACAGCACTATATGCAGCCTCATTCTCTTCGGCCTCGGGCATAGCTTTGGCGAACTTCACAAGGTCGGCATCACGCAGCACCTGCGTCAGATCCATTGCACTCTTCTGTGGTAAATCTACCTCTCGCATAGCCTCGATAATCTCGTCAGAGGTCATCTCCATAGCACTCACGCCAAATCTTCCGTCGATGTATGTTCGCAGGATGTCGGTCAGCGACGAGTAGTATAGCTTATGCTTCTCGGCCTGCCACAAACGCTGCACATACAGCCTTTCAAGGGCCATGCGTGCCACCTCGTGCGGTGGTAGCGGTGGTGCGGGGTGGAATATGTCGGCAAACGACTTGCCGTAGTGACGCAGAATACGATAGGCTGCATAGAGCAGCAGTGCGATGATTATCAACGCTATGGCCGCCCACTTTGCATAGCCCGCCACCTCGGCGAACTTAAACGGCATATCCTTCTGCGGCTTGATATCAAAAATAGAGTGCGACGTGGAGTCTATCTGGAACGTTGTAACCAGCAGAGCCAGCGTGTCGTCGCCAAGCAGTGTGTCGATGATATTCTTGTCGGCATAGATGGCCTGTGGCACAACAAGATGTCGTCCCTCCTGAAAAGCCGCCAGACAATAGGTCTGACGCACCTTCAACCGACGGCCCTCACGCGAGAGTGTATCCACAACGGGTGTGCCGATAAGTTCGTAATTAGTATTCTCGCCGCCTATCATCGGGAAGAATATGCTCTGTGCGATATCCTTCTCTATCTCAATCGAATAGGTGAATCTGTCGCCAATACCCACCGAGTCGGGCGACAGGCTGCCGCTGATTTTCGGGTAGTTATCCTTTGTCAGTCCACTCTGTGCCTGCACCACTGGCGACCACAAGAACATAGTCACACAAAACAGCACACCAAACGACAGCAACAGACGTGACAATTTTGAATCTTCCATTTTGAATTTTGAATTCATCCGGCTATCTCTGCTTGAAAAGTTTTATTAACTCTGCCACATAATCCTCCTCGGTGGAGATTGTAGCCGTATCTATGCGGTTGCGACGCAACAATTCGCCAATCGCCTCATTTCGCTCGGCCCACGATGCAGCATAATGCTCTCTGACGCGTCGCGATGAGCTATCGACCCACTCCTTGCGGCCGGTCTCGGCGTCCTGTAACTCTATGATACCCACATCGGGCAACTCCGCCTCACGCTTGTCGTAGATGCGTATGCCTACGATGTCGTGCTTCGAGCCGGCAATCTTCAACGCATCCTCCAATGCCACCTTGTCGCGTGGTGCGGTCATAAAGTCCGACAGGATAAAGGCCGTACAACGCTTCTTATTGACATTCGTGAGGTAACGCACCGCCTCCGATATGTGTGTACCCTGCGACTCCGGCTCAAAGCCGATGAGCTCGCGGATAATCATCAGGATATGGCTCTTGCCCTTCTTGGGCGGGATGAACTTCTCGACCTTGTCGGAGAAGAATATGCAACCCACTTTATCGTTGTTCTGCGTAGCCGAGAAGGCCAGCACAGCGGCTATCTCGGTGATGATGTTCTTCTTCATCCTCTCCGCCGAGCCGAACATTCGCGAGCCGCTGACATCGACCAAGAGCATCATCGTCAGCTCGCGTTCCTCCTCATAAATCTTGATATGAGGCTTCGATGAACGGGCCGTCACATTCCAGTCGATATCACGCACATCGTCGCCCACACGATACTCTCTCACCTCGGAAAACGACATACCGCGTCCTCGGAATGCCGTATGATACTTTCCTGCGAAAATCTCATTCGACAAGCCTCGTGTCTTTATCTCAATCTTGCGGACACGCTTCAAAATATCGTTTTCTTGCTCCTGCATACCTCTTAGGGAACTATTACGTTGTTGAGTATCTCGGTGATAATCTGCTCGGTGGTGATGTTCTCCGCCTCGGCCTCGTAGGTAAGACCGATACGATGACGCAATACGTCGTGACATACGGCACGCACATCCTCCGGAATGACATAACCGCGACGACGGATGAAGGCGTAAGCTCGTGCTGCCTTCGCCAGCGAGATAGATGCACGCGGCGAGCCTCCGTATGCGATAAGCGACTGCAACTTCTCCAGATTATACTCCGCCGGCTCGCGTGTAGCGAAGATGATGTCGATGATATACTTCTCAATCTTCTCGTCCATATATACATCCTCTACAACCTTGCGTGCCTTGACAATATCCTCGGGCGTGATAACCTTCTTTACCTCAGGCATACCCTCGCCGGCCAGATTCATACGGACAATCTCTCTCTCCTCCTGCTTCTTGGGGTACGAAATCTTCGCTTTGAGCATAAAACGGTCCACCTGTGCCTCGGGCAGAGGATATGTTCCCTCCTGCTCCAATGGGTTCTGCGTAGCCAGCACGAGGAATGGCTCCGGCAGCTTGTAGGTGTCGTCACCGATGGTCACCTGACGTTCCTGCATAGCCTCCAACAAAGCCGACTGCACCTTCGCCGGCGAACGGTTAATCTCATCAGCCAATACGAAATTAGCAAACACGGGACCCTTACGCACCACGAAATCCTCACTCTTCTGCGAGTAAATCAGCGTACCGATAAGGTCGGCAGGCAGAAGGTCGGGGGTAAACTGTATGCGGGCAAAATCGGCATCCACAGCCTTCGCGAGGGTTGTGATGGCGAGAGTCTTTGCCAATCCCGGCACACCCTCCAACAAGATATGGCCGTTAGACAACAGACCAATCAGCAGTGTATCAACCAGATGGCTCTGGCCAACAATGACCTTGCCCATCTCCTGACGCAATGTGTCCACAAAGACACTCTCGCGTTCGATGCGTTCGTTGAGTTCCTTGATATTGATTACTTCACTCATAATATTTGTTTTTACATTGTTTTCAATTCACATTTTCTACCGGCAGCCCCCAAAAGCACTGCGTGCTTACCACAAACGTATGTGTGGTATAATTTATTGCAAATATACAAAAAACTCTCTATTTTCTTCATTATGGACCGATTTGTCCTTGTCAAATATGGGTTGAGGTGGCTCTGCGGCTTGAAATTGACCCTGCATGGGCAAATTGCGAATTGTTAAATTAATTACGTTTTTTATAACAATATATAATCAGGGCTGTCGAAAACGGAATTTGTGGCCTATGTCAAAAAATACACTCTCAAAAAATATAGTCCAAAATCAAAAAAGATATTGATGTATATAAACAAATTGCAGAGCAACCCCGCAAAAATAGGGTGCTCTGCAAACATTTTATTTGGGCGTTTAACAATAAGTTGCTTTTTCGTTATTCCGTTGAATATGATTATTTTATATCCATATTTGAACGGAACTTGACGGTTTTTCTTGCGGCGATCTTAACTTGTTCACCCGTGCGGGGATTGCGACCTACTCGTTCGGCTACATCGACAATAGAGAATACTCCAAATCCCGAAATAACCACCTTGTCGCCCCCTTTAAGTGTCGCTTCTGTAAGGTCAAACAATGAATCTACGATTCTCTTGACTTCCACTTTTGAAACGGATGACTTTGCTGCAATCTCGCTGATTAACTGCGACTTATTCATATAAAAAGGTTTTTAATTTAGTGTCGGTTACAATTTATAACACAAATGTATGTAATAAAATTATACGTTCCAAATAATTCTAATTTTTTTTGCACTGAAAATGAGGGGTTTGTAATTTTTTTTGAAAAAAAATGCTAAAAAAATTTGGTCAAACCGATTTTCTGTTCTACTTTTGTGCCCGGAGAGGTGGCAGAGTGGTCGATTGCGGCGGTCTTGAAAACCGTTGAGCTGCGAGGCTCCGGGGGTTCGAATCCCTCCCTCTCCGCTGAGAACGAAAGTTCAAACAAAAAAGTCCTTGACTATCAATTAGTTAAGGACTTT
>JAFNXQ010000048.1 GCA_017383445.1 Alistipes sp. | reverse complement strand
TACGATGACGGCATCAACGATGCGTGGATGATTAACCTGAAGATTCTGGCCGTTTTTGCAGCCGTGCTGGGTCACATCTTCCCCATCTTCGCCAACTTCAAGGGTGGCAAGGGCGTTGCTACATTGGTGGGTGCTGTAACGGGCATCTATCCACAGATTGTTCTGCTCTGCTTCGCTGCATGGTTGCTGGTATTCCTCTTCACACACTACGTGTCGCTGGCTTCGATGACCGCAGGTTGCTGCTTCCCCGCACTTGTGGTGATATACTCATCGACCGAGTGGTCGCGAAACGAGGATGTGTCGTTTACCTTCATACTCTTCTCGTTTGCGGTGGCTATACTCCTGCTGTGGTCACACCGCAAGAACATACAACGACTGCGAGAGGGCACCGAGTCCAAGATACACATCTGGGGCAAGCCCAAAGGTGAGGCAGGAGAGGAGAAAAAAGATTAACAACAAACATCTAAACATACAATATGTTACAAGAGAATCTTATAAGAATGTACGAGGCGAGCTTCCGTGAGTTCCACGATTGCCCCGCTTTGTCGGACTATTTTAGCAAGGAGACCATCACCTATCTGCAGATGGCTGAACGTATGGCCCGCTTGCATATCCTCTTCGAGAAGGTGGGTATCAAGGCTGGCGATAAGATTGCCCTTATTGGCCGTAACAACATCAACTGGTGTGTGACATACATCGCCACCATCACCTATGGTGCTGTTATCGTGCCTATCCTGCAGGACTTCAACCCTGCCGATGTGGAGAACATCGTAACCCACTCGGAGAGTCGCCTGCTCTTTGCCGGCGGTACTCACTGGCAGACGCTGGATACCGACCGTATGCCTGATGTGGAGGCTGCATTCATCGTTGATGATTTCAGAATCGCCTACGATAAGGACGAGAAGAAGACAATCACCAAGATTTCGGAGGGTCTGGCCGCTGATTTCGCAGCGAAGTATCCCAACGGTTTCGGCGTAGAGGATATCAAGTTCAAGGAGGTTCCCAACGAGAATATGATTCTGCTGAACTACACATCGGGTACGACAGGCTCATCGAAGGGTGTGATGTTGTCGGTGAACAACCTCACGGGAAATATGGTCTTCGGAAAGCATTTGAAGAACCCCGAGACAGGCAAGAACTACATCTACAAGGGTGGTCGCACACTCTCATTCCTGCCTTTGGCTCACGCCTACGGCTGTGCTTTTGACTTCTTGGTGCAGTTGGTTGTAGGTGGTCATATCACATTGCTGGGCCGTATGCCGTCGCCGAAGATTTTGATTGACGCTATGCAGGAGGTAAAGCCAACAATCGTTTGCAGCGTGCCTCTGATTCTGGAGAAGGTATATCGCAAGATGATTATGCCTATGCTGGAGAAGGGCCCGATGAGTATCGCAATGAAGATTCCTTTCGTGAATACAGCTCTCTACTCTATCATCAAGTCGAAGCTCATGGCATCGTTTGGTGGCGAGGTGGGCATCTTCATCGTGGGTGGTGCTCCCATGAATCAGGAGACCGAGTCATTCCTGCGTAAGATTGGCTTCCCGCTGACTATCGGCTATGGTATGACCGAGTGCGGTCCGCTTATCAGCGTTGCTCCTCCCTGTGAGTTTGTAGGTTCATCGTGCGGACGCGAGCTGCCGGGCCTTATGACCGTCAAGATTGACTCTCCCGACCCACAGAACGTCGCAGGCGAGATTCTGGTCAAGGGCGAGAATGTGATGATGGGCTACTACAAGAACGAGGAGGCCACAAATGCCGTTTTGGAGAAGGATGGCTGGTTGCATACGGGCGATATGGGAGTTATCGACGAGAAGGGCAACATCTTCATCAAGGGCCGTTGCAAGACTATGATTCTCACCGGTACGGGCCAGAACATCTACCCCGAGGAGATTGAGGATAAGCTCAACAATATGTCACTCGTATTGGAGTCACTCATTGTTGAACGCAAGGGTGTCCTTACTGCACTTATCGTTCCCGACTACGATCAGGCGAAGAACGAGGGCATCAGCAAGGAGGCTTTGGAGGAGATTATGGCCGGCAACATCAAGGAGCTCAACACACAGGTTGCAGCTTACGAGAAGGTTGGTCGCTACGAGTTGATGGCATCGGAGTTTGAGAAGACCCCGAAGCGTAGCATCAAGCGTTTCCTCTATCAGGATAAATAGTTTTACATAACAGATAAACGCTGCAATGGGTCGAGGTGTCAGCACCTTAATACGTTGTGGCGTTTTTTTTGCTCTGAATTGAGAGTATGGAGTGGACTTTAATTATTTGTACAATAGTGGTTGTCGCGGCAGTGGCGGTCCTCGTGCTGAACAGCCGCAGACCACGCACCCTGACCGAGAAAAAATCGTTCTCGGCAGATGACGCACGTTTTATGCGTATGGCTATCAGCATCGCCGAGGAGAATGTCGATAAGGGCGGTGGCCCGTTTGGAGCAGTCATCGTACGCAATGGCGAGGTGCTGGCTACGGGTGTAAATCGCGTTGTACCCAACTGCGACCCTACAGCACACGCCGAGGTGTCGGCAATCAGAGAGGCGTGCCAAAAGACAGGTAACTTCAAGTTGGAGGGTTGCACCGTTTATAGCTCGTGCGAGCCTTGCCCGATGTGTCTGAGTGCACTATACTGGGCCGGCGTGGAGAGGATATGCTACGGCAACACCAAGGCCGACGCCAAGGCGATAAACTTCGACGACTCGTTCATCTACGACGAGTTGGAGTTAGACTACGACAAGCGTTCAATCCGCTGCGAGCATTTCCTGCGTGACGAGGCACTCGGTGCCTTCCGCAAGTGGGCAGAGAAGGAGGATAAGGTGGCGTATTGATTTTACGCTGCGGAGCTACCACTTTTCACTATATCTGCGGTATGAGGAGTAGAAGATTGGTACATATTCTAATAGTTTTGTGGGTGGGGCTCTTCTTCATAACAGGCTGTGACACTCCTTCAACCCGGAACAACATCTACGACGAGTTGAAATCGCAACTCCGTGAGGGCGATTTGCTGTTTCGCAGAGGCACGGGCGTTGTCGGGCATATCGTTACGGCGATGGACAGCGAAGGGAGTTTTTCGCACGTCGGCATCGTCGTCAGGTGTGATGACGAGTGGTGCGTCATTCATGCCGTACCCCACGAGCCCGACTTTGAGGGCGACTTCGACCGAGTGAAGTGCGAGGCGGTGGAGAGTTTTCTGGGGCGTTATCCTAATGGCGATTATGGACTATACCGAACCACGATAGCTCCCGACAAGGTGGCAATAGCCGTCAGAAATGCCCGCAGGTTGAGTGACAAGCAGGTGCGATTTGACCACAACTACGACCTTGCGGACACAACAGAGCTGTATTGTACCGAGCTGATTGAATATGTGTATGGGTTGGCGGGCGTCACGTTAAGCGAAGGACGACGCACCGAGATAACATTCCCTATAATGGAGGGCTCGCACATTATGCCGTCGGACTTAACAAAAAGCAGCTTGTTAAAACCTCTATAAGAAATAGGGTGATTTCCGTTTGGAAATCACCCTATTCTCTATAATCTCTCGCAGCTTAAATCAAGGCATAGAGGAAGAACAACCAGTGAGCAACAATGGCAGCAACCAGACCACCGATGGTGTGTGCAAGAATTGCCTTTGATGTAAGCTCACGGTAACCCAGAGAGTCGAGCATAGCGGTATGAGTACTCAAATAACCACTCCAACACATACCGATAGCGGTAAATACTGCGATAGCGTTACCATCGGCCCAACCCTCAGCAACGAAAGTAGGGATAAGGCTCAACGCAGCACCCACAGCACCCAATGCCGTGATAGGGAATGCTACCAGATGTGGGTCAGCAAAGCCGAACAACCACTCAAAGACGATATTGATTTTACCGGCAAGCCAGGGCAAAAGCTCCACACCCTCGTAGGCTGCACCCGTATAAGAGCCGTCTGCCGAAGCACCGAAGGTGAGAATCATAACGAAGGTTGAGATAATCAACACGCCGGGAATGATTGACAAACCGACATCGACACCCGTCTTACCACCGTCGAGCAACGAGTTGAGGATGCGGACAAACATCGACTGTTCGCTGTTATCCTCCTCCTTTTCGGTCTCCACGATAGCCTCGCAGGCATTCTCCTCCAAATATGAAGGATAGGCCTTGATAACAAAGCGTTGCATAAGGCGGGTAGAGACAATACAGCCGACCATAGCACCTACAAAGCCAATGAGAGGTGCGGCAAAGAAGCCCAGACCCATCATAAAGACGATAACCAGCAGACCCATACCGAAGGCTGTACCGAAGTTTGTAAGCGAGATAAGCTGATACTTCTTGAAGTATGAGCTGAAACGCTTGTCGTGTGCCAGCGAAATAATGGCAGGATTATCCGAAAGGAATGTCATAACAGCACCCAGCGAAGCAACGCCCGGAAGGTTAAACAGAGGCTTCATCAAGGGGCGAAGCAGCTTCTCCAGCAGATTAACAACTCCAAACTCAACGAAGATACGACCCAAAGCACCGGTGATGACACACACCGCCATAAGGAAGAATACGGTATTGAGCAGCAAGTCGTGAGCCGTAGCCATTACGGTCTTCAACATTGGAGCCATACCCATCACATAGCCCAGATACCCAAAGAGGGCGAACACAATCACCAAGCAGATTATACCGCTTTTGGCGTTACCTTTCTTTTTTGCCATATTATTTTATGATTTTCTTTGTTAGCGAAACGATATCAATCTTCCAGGTCAGACCAACCGTAAAGAAAGATTGCTTGTCAAGCAATACAGGTGCCTCCACGTTGCCGTTCGTACCAAACGTATAGCTATATGCGGCGTGCATACGCACCGAACGGTCGCCCTTGGGCAGAGGATAGAACTCCACACCCGCACCTACGCGAGTGATATCGGTGCCGGGCATAACGCAGTAGTCGGCCATAACACCACTCTTGTTGGTGTCGTAGGTTACCTTACCGAAGGCACCGAACTTCTGACCAATACCAAACGAGAGCTCTCCCATAACCGAGAAATCCTCGAAGAGGAACGAGTGACCCTCGGCAGCACGATTCATAATGTCGAGCTGCAACTTCGCCTTACGGCCAAAGCGGAACTCGTTACCCAGAGTGACATAGTAGATATACTCGCCCGGCATATACTCCATCATATTCAACGAGTAGAGTGAGCTGAACCACTTGTACGAACCCATCCACATAAGGTTATAGGCATAGAGTCCGTGAGCATTGGCACGGAACGGGCTCTCACACGCCTGGAACATCAGCTTATCGTTGCCACTCTTGGTTGCGTATGTAAGGCTTGCACCAAACTGATAGCAAGCGATATTATTCCAGTACTCCGAGCAGAAATAGAGGTCGATGGGAGCTCTGTCGTACTCGTAGCCACCAATACCCACGACCTGCTTGCCCGCCGACAACGCCCACTGGCGGTTGGGGGTGGTGTAAGTGAGATATACCCAATCGGTAGCGTCAAAGAAGGTCTGGTCCTTATGGGCCTTGTTCAGACGCTGGCGATAAGAGTACGAGAACGACCGGCTGATGTCGCCGAAAAGAATCAAATTAAGATACTTACCCTTGAAACCTGTATTAGCCTCGATGGTTGTTCCATCAACATAATCGCCCTGAAAATCAACGCGAAATTCGGCTTTGACATTGACTGGACTGGGTTTCTCATCCTGTGCAAACGACTGAAAAGGATGGCTGCAAAACGTTGCAACGAGCAACAAATAGAGTAACTTTCTCATTTCTGACAAGAGTTATATTCCTTATGGTTAATTTTCTGTTCTAAAAACGGCGTAAAGATAACACTTTTTGTTTATTCTGCACCAACAAACGAAAATCTTTTACTAAAAAAGCACTTTATGATTAACAATCCGAAGCAGATACGCCCCATCAAAGTAATCTACAACTGCCATAACAGAGCCATAGCCCGACGGAACAGGCTCAAAGGCATAGAGGCAGCGGCGGTCGATACGAACCACTATGCTGTTGCCGTTGCGATCGGTCAGCACCCGGTCGGTGGTGAGGTAGTCGCCCGTCAGCTCATCTCTCTCGCACCACGCCTCGCCAGCCTGATCGCCGAAGGTGACATCTTCCACCGCGACATAGTTATTTATCTGCGATGGTGTCAGCTCAGGAATGGTTACAGTCTGTGGCTCAATGTTTTGCGTCACACTACGGTCAATTATAAAGTATCGGTCAATATCCTTCTCGCCTATGCGATCCACGATATATTCGCCCGTCGGCTGTGCCCCCAGGACCATCGCACCGCCATAGTCGCCCAACGCCAGCGACGAGCAATGCACCACCACGCGTGCCGCCACAGGGAAACGGCGTGCGGTATCATCACAATCGACACTTATCTCTATGCCACCACTCCCGTCGCACAGCACGATGCTCTTGTAGTACTCGCCAAAGAGGTCATTCGCCACGACATAGCCCTCAATCGTGAGGTCGTAGTTTATCGTTGTCGAGAGGCCGCGAGCCAATGTTTTCAGGTGGGCAATGGTTACACACCCCTCGGTTTTGTCGCCATACGTCGTGGGCGAGTCGTCGCGGCAGCCGCTTGTCATCACCGCCGCTACAACGCCACAAAGCAGACACAACACCCTATATGCCCGGCACGCAATCACTCTCATAACGCATCTTTATCATAAAATACTTTTCGCCCGCAACGCTGCCGTACTGCACGATGCCCGTCAGCGAGAGCTCGCCCTCCGGCACCAAAGCATCGCCATAGTCGGCGTACTCCGAGGTATAGACCACAATGACGTTGCCCGCCGCATCGCAGAAGAAGTTGTATCCCGACCACTTGCCCTCCTGATTGACCTTCCACGCATCGGGGAACATATTTGAAGCAAGCCGAAGGCCATCTATCCTCACCAACGAGCCACACATCGCCTCCGTGAGGTCGCCTATGGCCATCGGTCGAGGCTCCACTCGGCGACTCTCGTCGCATAGCGTCAGGTGGCGGTCAAGAATCACCCGCGAGGCGAAGTAGTCGGTCGGGAAGCTGCTGTACTCCTTTGCCGGAAGCCCTATCTGCATCACGCCATAGTGACGACCCAAAGCACAACCCTCCAACAGCACCGCGAGATAGTGGTCCATAGGATAGAGGCGATAGGTGTCGTACAGGCCCACCATCACCTCGGCGGCTGCCGTGCCGTCATCTATAATTAATGTTTTGTGGAAGTTTGACTCCTCGTCAGTAGATGTGATGTAACCCCCGACAACCATCTTCTGGTCAATGACTATCGGCCGGTCGCCCAGCATATCGGACAGGGCCGCCAGCGTTATGTCGGGCGTTACGCAGATGGGCTTTTCGTTGGGAGCTTCGTAACGATGACACCCCGCAAGGGCTACCAAGATAACCCCTGCCATCAGAGATATTCTCATCATAAAGCTCTTCATATCGATAGCCAAATAGAATTCCGTCGCTATACAAAGATACGAAAAATTAGATTTCTGCGACCAAATATCCTATGCAAGAGTATAAAAATATGGTTTGGCGGATATTTTTTATCGAAATTATTATAACTTTGTTAAGGATTACACACAAAAAAACAACTAATATTATGAAGAGACTTTCATTTATCGTTTTAGCATTTATCTGCTCTGTGATGCTCACATCGTGTGCCACTATCTTCTGCGGCTCAAAGGCACAGGTTATCTTTGAAAGTGATGTTGATGAGCCCGTGACACTCACCATCGACGGTCGCAAGCATACCAATGTCACATTCCCCTACTCAACCAAGATTGACCGCGGCTTCGACGAGACTATCGTGAAGGTGGAGGCTCCCTCATATCAGACGGAGACCATCGTGATTGACAAAAAGTTCAACCCCGTGTCAATCATCAACCTCTGCGAGGTGCTGGGCTGGGGTATCGACGCCGCTACGGGAGCTATGATGAAACCCGAGTATAAGTGGTACCAGATCGAGATGACTCCCAAGGAGACTCCCGCCACAGATAAGGAGTAACCCGCCGCCGTTACGCAGTTCGGACAAAATTCAGACAAAATTCGGACTTGCAATATAAACCCACGCCACAACCACCCGGTTGTGGCTTTTTGTTTTTCAGCAGATAATTGTTATATTTGTGGAACAAAACCAATTGCCTATGACAAAATAACAACAAAAAGACATATAAATAGAAGGCGTTAGCTTTTATTTCGGGATTCTGAAACTTGGACACTTTCTGAACACACCCAATGGAATAAAGTTTGACGCCCACGCTGTTTGTTCGGCGTGGGCTTTATTCCGTATATTAGGGTGTGAGGTAGTCCAAGACCACAGAATCCGATATTAGCGAATTTAGTCCGCGCTTTTTGTTTTGTCTGAATCCACAGGACTTTTTGATAATTACAAACAAAAAATTAACTTAAAAAACTTAAACAAAATGAAAAAAATTATTATTTCTTTAATCGGAATCTTATTGTACATCGTAAGTGCAAATGCTCAGACAAAAACAGCTTATTGCGATTTAT
>JAFNXQ010000047.1 GCA_017383445.1 Alistipes sp. | reverse complement strand
GGCTACAACTCATTTCGCGGCGGTCGATTTAGGAGCTACCAGCGGCCGTGTTATTTTATCTACCATTTCTGATGGCAAAATCTTTTTGGAGGAGATATATCGCTTCCCCGACCCTATTATCGAAATGCAGGGACATTTTTACTGGGATTTGCCTGCTATATATCAATCAGTTATCAAAGGTTTGTCAAAAATTGCCGAACGTGGCATTGAGATTAAATCCGTTGGTATTGATACATGGGGCGTTGATTTTGCCTTCTTTGGTAAGGATGGCAGCTTGCTGCGTCTGCCCTATTGCTATCGCGATCCTCATACGGTAGATGCTCCCGAGAAGTTTTTCGAGAAGATGCCTCGTGAGGAGTTGTATCAGAAGACCGGTATTCAGATTATGAACTTCAACTCGGTTTTCCAGTTTGACACATTGCGTCGTAACGGTTGCTCTGCGTTGGAGGCTGCCGATAAGATATTGTTTATCCCCGATGCGTTGGCTTACCTTCTGACTGGCGAAAAGGTTACGGAGTACACAATCGCCTCAACAGCTCAGATGATTGATCCTCGCACAAAGCAGTGGGATGCTGACGTTTTGAATATTCTGGATCTTACTCCTGAGCATTTCGGCCGTATGATTATGCCGGGCGAGAAGATTGGCGTACTGACAGAGGAGGTACAGCGCCTTACCGGTCTGGGAGAGGTTCCTGTTGTTGCCGTAGCCAGCCACGATACAGGATCTGCTGTAGCTGCAGTACCTGCTGCCGATGAGGAGTATGCCTATTTGAGTTCAGGAACGTGGTCATTGATGGGTATTGAGTCAAAAGAGCCGATCATCTCGGAGGAGAGTTTTATAATGAACTTCACTAATGAGGGCGGTATTGAGGGTACAATCCGCGTTTTGAAGAATATCTGCGGCATGTGGCTTTTGGAACGCTGTCGTGCCGAGTGGCCCGAGATGGATTACCCCACCCTTATCGCCGAGGCGGAGGCTGCCGAGCCTTTCCGTTCGCTTATCAACCCCGATGCACCCTGCTTTGCCAATCCGGCGTCTATGACGGAGACCATTGCGGCTTATTGCCGTGCAACATCGCAGCCCGCACCCGAGAGCATCGGTCAGTACACCCGTTGTATATTTGAGTCTTTGGCATTGCGTTATCGTCAGGTTGTGGCGATGTTGAGAGAGTTGTCGCCCGTAGCGATCAATCGTCTTTACGTGATTGGTGGAGGTGCGAGAAACAATACACTTAATCAATTCACAGCAAACGCAATCGGTATTCCTGTTGAGACCGGCTCATCGGAATCTACCGCTATCGGCAATGTTATGATGCAGGCCAAGTGGGCAGGTGTAGTAGATTCTATCGTCGATATGCGTCGTATGATTCGTGAGTCGCTTGCCGATTCTCAGTGCTTTGCACCACAGGATGCCGATGTGTGGGATGCGGCATACGCAAAATATTTGAAGATATATATAAATATGTAAACTAAATAAACTACAACTATGAAAAAAGAGATTATTGAAAAGGCCTATGAGTTGGCCAAAGAACGCTATGCGGCTATCGGCGTTGACGTAGAGGCTGCATTGGATACCTTGCAAAAGGTTCAGTTGTCACTTCACTGCTGGCAGGCGGATGATGTTACAGGTTTTGAGAATGCAGGAGCTTTGACAGGCGGTATTCAGGCTACGGGTAACTACCCCGGTAAGGCTCGCAATATCGAGGAGTTGCGTCAGGATATCGAGATGGCAACGTCTCTCATTCCTGGCAAGCACCGTTTGAATCTGCACGCAAGCTATGCAGATTTCCGCGAGACAGGCGTTGTTGACCGCGACCAGCTGGAGCCCAAGCACTTCGAGAGTTGGATGCAGTGGGCTGCCGAGAAGGGTATGAAGCTCGACTTCAACTCTACATCGTTCTCTCATCCCAAGTCAGAGGACCTTACATTGGCAAGCCCGAAGGAGGATATCCGCAAATTCTGGGTTGAGCATACAAAGCGTTGCCGTGCCATTGCCGAGGAGATGGGACGTCGTCAGGGCGACCCCGCTATTCTGAATATATGGATTCACGACGGTTCAAAGGATATAACAGTTAATCGTATGCAGTATCGTGCTATCCTGAAGAAGTCTTTGGACGAGATTTTGGAGCAGAAGTACGACAATATGAAGGACTGCGTTGAATCAAAGGTATTCGGTATCGGTTTGGAGAGCTACACTGTCGGCAGCAACGATTTCTATATCGCTTATGCGGCACAGAACAACAAGATTGTAACTCTCGATACTGGTCACTTCCACCCCACAGAGTCTATCGCTGACAAGATGTCATCACTGTTGCTCTTTACACCCGAAGTAATGCTTCATGTAAGCCGTCCAGTACGTTGGGATTCAGACCATGTAACAATTATCAACGACGAGACTTTGGACCTCACTAAGGAGATCGTTCGCTGCGATGCTCTGGATCGTGTTCATATCGGCTTGGACTACTTCGATGCATCTATCAACCGTATCGGTGCTTATGTGATTGGTTCTCGTGCTACACAGAAGTGCCTGTTGCAGGCTTTGCTGGAGCCTTTGAAGACTCTCCGCGAGTATGAGGCTAACGGTCAGGGCTTCGAACGCTTGGCTTTGCTGGAGGAGTGCAAGTCATTGCCATGGAACGCAGTTTGGGATATGTTCTGCCTGCGTAACAATGTCCCCGTAGGCGAGGATTTCATCGCAGACATCCAGAAGTATGAGAAGGAAGTAACATCTAAACGCTGCTAATTATGTATCGTATAGTTCTTAATGAGACATCGTATTTCGGTGCAGGTTGTCGTTCAGTAATTGCTGACGAGGTAGCCAAGAGAGGCTTCAAGAAGGCTTTCTTTGTAACAGATAAGGATTTGATTAAGTTCGGTGTGGCCGAGAAGATCGAGGAGGTCCTGAAGGGTGCTAATATCCCTTACGAGATCTACAGCGATGTGAAGGCTAACCCTACTATCGGTAATGTTCAGCGTGGTGTGGAGGCTTACAAGGCTTCGGGTGCTGATTTTATCATCGCTCTGGGTGGTGGCTCATCTATCGACACTGCGAAGGCCGTAGGTATTATCGTAAATAACCCGGAATTTGCCGATGTGAAGTCGTTGGAGGGTGTTGCTCCTACAAAGAATCGTGCCGTACCTACATTCGCCATTCCTACAACAGCGGGTACTGCTGCCGAGGTGACTATCAACTACGTTATCACCGACGAGGAGGCAAAGAAGAAGATGGTATGTGTCGATCCTAACGATATTCCTATGTGTTCGATTATCGACTGCGAGTTGATGTACTCTATGCCAAAGGGCCTTACGGCTGCAACAGGTATGGATGCACTTACTCATGCTATCGAGAGCTTTATCACTCCAGGTGCATGGACTATGAGTGATATGTTTGAGTATAAGGCAATTGAGCTTATTGCAAAGCACTTGAAAAATGCCGTTGATAATGGCAAGGACGAGGTGGCTCGTTCAGGTATGGCCGAGGCTCAGTATATCGCAGGTATGGGCTTCTCAAACGTAGGCTTGGGTATCGTTCACTCTATGGCTCACCCATTGGGTGCATTCTATGATACTCCTCACGGTGTGGCCAATGCACTGCTCCTGCCCTATATTATGGAGTACAATGCCGACTCACCATCGCGAGCAAAGTATCTGGATATCGCCAAGGCTATGGGCGTTGATACCGAGGGTATGAGTATTGATGAGGGCGTTAAGGCTGCTATCGATGCAGTGCGTTCACTCTCACTCAGCATCGGCATTCCTCAGCACCTCTGCGAGATTGGCGTAAAGAAGGAGGATATTCCCGCTTTGGCCGTTGCTGCATTCAATGATGTATGCACAGGTGGTAACCCTCGCCCCACATCGGTAGAGGATATTGCCAAGTTGTATGAAATTGCTTACGAATAGTCTGTATTATGGAGATTTTAATCGGTTTATTGATTATTGCCGTAGGTGCATTCTGCCAGTCGAGTAGCTATGTACCTATCAATAAGATAAAGAGTTGGAGCTGGGAGTCGTATTGGCTCATTCAGGGTGTCTTTGCGTGGTTGGTATTCCCCGTTCTGGGTGCTTTGCTGGCCGTTCCCGCAGGTCACAGCCTTATGGAGTTGTTCACTTCGGCAAACAGCTTCAATGTCTGGATGACAATACTCTTTGGCGTATTGTGGGGAGTGGGAGGCTTGACCTTCGGCCTTTCAATGCGTTATCTGGGTGTTGCTCTCGGTCAGAGTATCGCACTGGGAACGTGTGCCGCAGGCGGTACTATTCTCGGCCCCGTATTGCTTAACGCTTTCTTCCCCGAAATCAATGCGTTAGAGTCACTTACCTTCTCTGTTATTTCAGGCGTGGTTGTGACCTTGTTGGGTATTGCTATTATCGGCGTTGCCGGTATGATGAAGGCAAACTCTCTGCCCGAGGAGGAGAAGAAGGCTGCCGTGAAGGATTTCAACTTCCCGAAGGGTATCGCTATCGCGTTGCTGGCCGGCGTTATGAGTGGCTGCTTCAATGTTGGTTTGGAGTTCGGTAAGGATATTAACTTCGGCAATCTCACGCCCGACATGTTCAAGACCCTGCCCGCCACACTGCTTGTGACCATTGGAGGTTTCCTGACAAACGCTGTCTATTGCCTCTATCAGAATGCGAAGAACAAGAGTTTCAGCGACTATGGCAAGGGTAGCCTATGGCTCAACAATGCCCTGTTCTGTGCATTGGCCGGAGCCTTGTGGTATAGCCAGTTCTTCGGATTGAGCCTCGGCAAGGGTTTCCTCACAGAGTCACCCACACTGATGACATTGTCATTCTGTATTCTGATGGCTCTCAACGTTACATTCGCTAATGTCTGGGGCATCATACTCAAAGAGTGGAAGGGTTGCTCGAAGAAGACTATTGCAGTGCTTATTACAGGTATCTGCATTCTGGTAATGAGCTCATTCCTTCCTGAACTATTAAAATAATTAAGTGATGAAATCTGTACTTGATGGCCGTCCCGCATTGGCCTACGAGGTTGAGCAAGTGGCTGAAGTTGCCGGATATTTGTGGCAAAAGGGATGGGCTGAACGTAATGGCGGAAATATTACGGTCAATGTAACTGAGTATATCGACGACGAGATTCGTCAGATGCCGGCCATTGCCGAGAAGGTGGCCATGGGTGCTACCCTGCCCCATTTGAAAGGTTGTTATTTCTTCTGCAAGGGAACAAACAAGCGTATGCGTGATTTGGCTCGACGACCTATGGAGAATGGTTCGCTGATTCGCATAACAGATGATTGTGCTCACTATGAAATTATTGCCGACAACCCCGTAAAGCCCACATCGGAGTTGCCTTCGCACCTCGCCATGCACAATTATCTGCTCGGTAAGGGCGTTAATTACAAGGCAGCATTGCACACCCACCCCATTGAGTTGGTTGCAATGTCGCATACCGACAAGTTTTTGGAGAAGGATGTGCTGACAAACCTTTTGTGGAGCATGATTCCCGAGACAAAGGCTTTCTGTCCGCGAGGTCTCGGTATCGTACGTTATGAGTTGCCGGGCTCGCAGAAGTTGGCAGAGGCTACTTTGGCACAGCTGGATGATTATGACGTGACGCTATGGGAGAAGCACGGCGTGTGTGCCGTAGGATGCGATATTATGGAGGCATTTGATCAGGTAGATGTACTGAATAAATCGGCTCAAATCTATATCAATGCCAAGTGTATGGGATATGAGCCAGATGGAATGTCATTGGCTCAGATGCAGGAGATGACAAAGGCATTCAACCTCCCAAAATAAGTTAAATAACCTGCTTGTACTCTGTTGTGGGATACAAGTGTAGAAATGAATTTATAATAATGAACGGAAATCAAAACCCCGATGCTCGGTTTCATTACCTTATTCCCAATAAGGTTGATGAACTATATGGATGCACTGTAAGTACTGCCGGAATGCAGACAATAGCTCCCGATTCGGATTATCCGTCTGCTGACCACCCTGTGGGGTATATGTTCAACCCCTCACGAGGACGTGTTCTGCGTGAGTATCAGTTGCTCTATATAGTTAATGGTAAGGGTATTTTTTCAAATGCCGGAGGTAATCACGAGGTAATCAAGGGTTCTGTTATTCTTTTGCGACCGGGCGAGTGGCACACCTACAAGCCTGTGCGAGAGATTGGCTGGACCGAATACTTCATCGGCTTCAATGGCAAGATGGCTGAGAAGGCTATCGATATGATGTTTGACAAGGACGAGACGGTCTTTAATATCGGACTCAACCGCGAACTGGTAAACCTCTATCAGCACGCTATTGATGTAGCAGCGACCGACCGCCCCGCAGCACAGCAACTGTTGTGTGGTATGGTTTTGCATATGCTTGGCATGGTAAACTTCACCGCACGCAATGAGTCTGTTGCCACAGACCGTCTTGATGAGATTATCGAGCAGGCAAAGGCAATTATGCAGGAGCATGTCTTGCAGAATATCGACCTGGAAAAACTTGCAGATCAGCTAAATATCAGTTATTCGTGGTTCCGCAAGATATTCCGCGACTATACCGGTCACCCTCCCGCAAAATATTTCATGCTCGTAAAACTGCGTCACGCACAGTATCTGCTGGCCAATACGCAGGAATCAATCAAAGAGATCGCCTTCTCGTTGGGATTCAAATCTACAGAGCATTTCTATACGACATTCAAGCGTGTTACGGGATATACGCCGAATATTTATCGCAAGCTATCCACACCCGAGAAACGTATAGTTCTTAAATAGCATATGTTTTATTACCATCAAAGAGTGCCTGGCAAATTCTGTCAGGTACTTTTTTTTATCTCTGTTTGCGAATTTTCGTGGCTTTTAAGCCTGTTTTATATAAATATTAGTATATTTGTATGTTTGGAATAAAACTCTTTATATGGAGACAAAACGCAATGTTGTAGAGCTTAAAGATGTGGCCATATATCACACCGACGGCCGTTCTCGCAAGATTAAAGCCGATGACGAACTTGTATTGTCGGATGTGAATCTCTCGGTGTGCGAGGGCGAGATGGTCTATTTTATTGGCCGTGTCGGGAGTGGCAAGAGTACGTTGCTTAAAACACTCTATGCCGAGGTGCCTCTCTTGGAGGGAGATGGTTGTGTCGTGGGTGTTGATTTAAGAAAGATTCACCGCCGTGACATACCCCATCTGCGTCGTCGTATGGGTATCGTTTTTCAAGATTATCAGCTACTTGAAGATAGGAATGTCTTTTTCAATCTGTACGATGTGATGAAGGCCACCGGCTGGAAAAAGGATATCGACATACGACATCGCATAGATGAGGTTTTGCGAATTGTCGGGCTTGAAAACAAAGCCTATAAAATGCCATTTGAATTATCGGGAGGAGAGCAGCAGCGTCTGACTATTGCACGAGCTTTGGTAAACTCTCCACGACTATTGCTGGCCGACGAGCCGACGGGCAATCTCGACCCCGTTACGGCCGATGGCATTATGCGTCTGTTTCAGGATATTACGGCAAAAGGATGTGCTATTATCATGTCCACTCACAACACCGCCCTCATAGAGCAATACCCGGCCCGAACACTGCTCTTTTCGAAGGGAAAAATCCGCGAAATCGATGTTGAAAAAAGTTTTGCCGAAGAATAGCGGTTTATTATAACAAATCATAGATTTGTATTTGGAAAAAAGAATAAAAAATACTATTTTTGTACGATTTAATCGCCGCTTTCGGCAAGAAGCAAATTTTGAACGAAATTTATAGCATTATATGAGCACAGAACAAGAGATTGTGAAGAGACAAGAAGAGGAGTATTCAGCGTCCAACATTCAGGTATTGGAGGGTTTGGAGGCTGTGCGTAAGCGTCCGGCGATGTATATCGGCGACATTGGCGAGAAGGGTTTGCACCACCTTGTGTATGAGGTTGTGGATAACTCTATCGACGAGGCGTTGGCAGGATACTGCTCTCACATTGAGGTTTGCATCAACGAGGATAACTCTATCACCGTTAGCGATAACGGACGAGGTATCCCTACCGACTACCACGAGAAGGAGGGAAAATCAGCCTTGGAGGTTGTTTTGACCGTACTCCACGCCGGAGGTAAGTTCGACAAGGGTAGCTACAAGGTGTCTGGTGGTTTGCATGGTGTGGGTGTGTCGTGTGTAAACGCCCTCTCAACACTGCTTGTTGCAGAGATTCACCGTGGTGGCAAGATTTATCGTCAGTCATACAGCAGAGGTGTTCCCACATCACAGATGGAGATTGTAGGCGATTGCGAGGACAGAGGTACTACCATCACCTTCAAACCCGATAACACAATCTTTACGCACACTACCGAGTACAAATACGAGACTCTGGCAAACCGCTTGCGTGAGCTGGCATTCCTTAACAAGGGCATTCACCTCGCATTGACCGATAAGCGTACCACCGACGAGAATGGCGAGTCGCCTCGCGAGGAGTTCTACTCGAAGGATGGTTTGATGGAGTTCGTCAAGTATCTCGACTCTACCCGTGGCGAGACTATTGTTGAGAATATCATCTACATCGACACAGAGAAGAACGGCGTTCCCGTGGAGGTTGCTATGCAGTATAACAACTCATATTCGGAGAACGTTCACTCATACGTCAATAACATCAACACCATTGAGGGTGGTACCCACCTGACAGGTTTCCGTACGGCTTTGACACGTACTTTGAAGAAGTATGCCGAGGAGTCGGGAATGTTGGCGAAGCTGAAGTTTGAAATCAACGGCGAGGACTTCCGCGAAGGTCTTACAGCGGTTGTTTCGGTTAAGGTTGCAGAGCCTCAGTTTGAGGGTCAGACAAAGACCAAGCTGGGTAATGATGAGGTTGCCGCTGCGGTAAACGGAGCAGTATCGGCAGCTCTGTCAATTTATCTTGAGGAGCATCCCAAGGATGCAAAGGCTATTGTTCAGAAGGTTATTCTGGCCGCTACGGCTCGTCACGCAGCCCGTAATGCTCGCGAGGCCGTGCAGCGTAAGACAGTTCTTTCGGGTGCAGGTCTGCCGGGTAAGCTGGCCGACTGCTCAAGCCGCGACCGTTCTATCGCTGAGATTTTCTTCGTCGAGGGAGATTCTGCGGGTGGTACTGCAAAGCAGGGCCGTGACCGTAATTTCCAGGCTATTATGCCTCTGCGTGGTAAGATTCTTAACGTGGAGAAGGCTCAGGAGCATCGCATGTGGGAGAACGAGGAGATCAAGAATATGTTTATCGCCTTGGGCGTTAAGCGTGGTACTGCCGAGGACAGCATGGCTCTCGATATGGAGAAGTTGCGTTATAATAAGATTATCATTATGACCGATGCCGATGTCGATGGTGCTCACATTGCAACATTGATGCTTACATTCTTCTTCCGCAAGATGAAGGAGCTTATCGAGAATGGCCACATCTACATCGCTACCCCACCTCTCTACCTCGTAAAGAAGGGTAACGCTGAACGTTACTGCTGGACCGAGGAGGAACGTGATCAGATTGTCGAGGAGATGGGTGCGAAGGGTGTTCATATCCAGCGATACAAAGGTCTTGGTGAGATGAACGCACAGCAGTTGTGGGATACTACAATGAATCCCGAAACTCGCATCCTGCGTCAGGTCAATATTGAGAATGCAGCCGAGGCTGACCGTATATTCTCGATGTTGATGGGTGATGAGGTTCCGCCCCGCCGCGAGTTTATTGAGAAGAACGCACACTATGCAAATATTGACGCGTAGGAATAACTATCTTTGGGCTGTCAGCAATTGGCAGCCCTTTTTTATTATACATTAACACCCAAGATTATGAAGGTAACAGTAATTGGCGTAGCAGGTGGTAGCGGCTCGGGCAAGAGTACGCTTGTCAGCAAATTGCAAGAGGCTTTCCTCGGCGAGGATGTGACTATGTTGTGTCACGACTTCTACTATAAGGAACGTTCGGAGCTAACCTATGAGGAACGTACACGCCTTAACTATGACCATCCGCAGGCTTTCGATACCGAGATGCTCGTAGAGCATATCAAATCGTTGAAGAATAATCTCCCCATTGAGCACCCCGTATATTCGTTTGTCGATCACAACCGCACAAGTGAGACCGTTACGGTAATGCCTTCAAAGGTGGTTATCGTTGATGGTATCTTGATTTTCGAGAATAAGGAGTTGCGTGATTTGATGGATATTAAGGTCTATGTCGATACCGATGCCGATGTTCGTCTGGCTCGCCGCGTGTTGCGTGACGTTAAGGACAGAGGCCGCAGTATGGAGTCGGTTATTGAGCAGTATATCACAACCGTCAAGCCTATGCACGAGGAGTTTGTCGAGCCGTCGAAGAAGTATGCCGATGTGATTATCCCCGAGGGAGGTTTCAACTCGGTTGCAGTAAGGATGTTGATTCAGAATATCCGTTCGCTGATTGACGCGAAATAGGCTCTCGGCAGGAGCAAAATATAAGGGCGAGAAAACTGATTCTCGCCCTTTGTTTTTTTTTGGATAAGTTATCCTCTACTTAATATGCTCTGCCATCTTTTGCAGGAGAGAGCCCTCGCCATACCCTTCCCACTGATCGAGAACGATGCCGTCGGGGGAAATGAGTGTGTAGCACGGGATAGCACCCCGAAAATAGCTGGCACATATTCCCGCTTCCGCTTTGCCGTCACTCCAATTATTCCATGTCATCGGGTGATGCTCCGCTGCTTTACGCCAACCGGAATCTACATCCGAGGTAATGCTGACCACCTGCAGGCAACCTTTGTATTTTTCGGCAATCTGTTTCATTTCGGGGAAAGCCGCAATGCAAGGCCCACAACCTCTACTCCATATATCAATCAGAATATATTCTCCTTTCAGTTCGCCAAGCGTATGCTTGTTGCCATCCAAGTCATAGAGTTCGCCATCAACCAGCGGTTGGCCGATTTCTGCCTGTCGGGGAGGGAAGAGCATTGCTCGTATAGCCTCCGCTTCGGGACACTGCTGCCACTCTTCGCTGAGTGAATTGAACGCCTCCACAACAGCATCACGCAGAGGATAGCTATCAGCATAATAACGACACATTCTCGCCATCTCTGATATTCTCTCCATTCCGACAATATCCATCTTGCGACGCTTTATCAATTCCAAATCTCGCTTATGAATCTCTACAAGGAGTGAATCATTGATATTTTCCAAGCTATCGTACTGCACTCGCAATTGAGTCTTGTCTGCATCTGTTTGCTGTGCCAATTTTGACAATCCTCTCTGCTTAATGTTAGTTCGCTGAAACTCATTATAAAGGTCACGAGAGTTATGAATGTATGCTTGCCACGATACAATCTCCTCGGCTGGGCCTTTCACTCGCCAGGTGTATGAGAGATTATTGTCGCCTTTTACGCGAATCTTATCGCCAGCCAATGCCCAGATATTGACGCCCATCATAGGGAAGTCATCCCCTAAACATACAAAATGCAATTTCTCTTTTTTATCCGATTCAGGAGTTACGCGAAAATAGAATTGTCCATCGGTAATCGTGTCGCGGTCTATACTCTGCCCAACGTTGCCATTAACGCGAAATAGAGCAATAGCTGTACCATCTTCTACGCCCTTGACCTCTCCTACGATTTCATAATAATCGGTTGGAGTAGTGTTGCAAGCAACAAATGTCGCCGCAAACAGCATAAACACTAAAATTAACTTCTTCATATCTTCTTTGGATTAAAGTATTATGAATACAAAGGTAATACCCCCAGAAATGCAAACATTTTGGGCAAAAAATTATATTCCCGTAATCTTCTTTATCTCGTTGAGTTTGTTGAGTGCTTCAAGCGGAGTGAGAGAGTTGATATCAAGACCCTTGATCTGATCGCGTATCTGAATCAATACAGGGTCGTCGAGCTGGAACATCGATAGTTGCAGACTACCCTGCCCCGCCACATCAGCCACCTGCTTTGACGAAGGCTGACCGCGACGCTTGCGTTGCGGAGTAGCGGCTCCGGCTGCCACATCGTTGTTGCCATAGACCGTTTCCAGATTACCCAAAATCTCCGTTGCTCGCTTTACGATACTCTGCGGCATACCCGCCATACGGGCAACGTGGATACCGAAGGAGTGTTCTGTACCGCCACGAGCCAGCTTGCGAAGGAATACAATCGTCTTATCCACCTCCTTCACCGAGACGTGATAGTTCTTGATGCGGGGAAAGAGTTGCTCCATCTCATTCAGCTCGTGGTAGTGAGTCGCAAAAAGAGTCTTGGCATGCCCCGAAGGATAGTTGTGTATATACTCCACCATCGCCCAAGCGATAGATATACCGTCGTAGGTGCTTGTGCCACGACCAATCTCATCCAGAAGGATAAGGCTGCGGTTGGAGATATTATTCAGAATACTTGCCGACTCCAGCATCTCGACCATAAACGTAGATTCGCCCTGCGAGATATTGTCCGAAGCTCCCACGCGGGTAAAAATCTTATCTACGATGCCTATACGGGCCGATGACGCCGGCACGAATGAGCCCATCTGTGCCATAAGGATAATGAGGGCTGTCTGACGCAGCAGAGCCGACTTACCCGACATATTGGGTCCCGTAATCATCATAATCTGCTGGTCGGTATTGTTCAGCAGCACATCGTTGGGGATATACTCCTCGCCTACCGCCATAAGATGCTCGATGACGGGATGACGGCCATCGCGAATATCAATCACATCGCCATTATCCAGCATGGGACGCACATAACGGCACTCGCACGCCATACGGGCAAACGATTGCAGACAGTCGATGCGGGCGATGGCGGCTGCATCACGCAGAATGGGCTTTAAGTGTTCGGCAATGTATTGCACCAGAGAGGCATAGAGCTCCTGCTCGATAGCGAGTATTCTATCTTGTGCTCCGAGAATTTTCTCTTCGTACTCCTTCAACTCCTCGGTGATGTAACGTTCTGCTGCTGTCAGTGTCTGTTTGCGAATCCAATTCTCGGGGACCTTATCCTTGTGAGTATTGCGTACCTCAATGTAATAGCCAAAGACATTGTTATAGCTGATTTTCAGCGACGGGATGCCCGTAGCCTCACTCTCACGCTGCTGAATCATCTGCAACACATCCTTGCCGTGAAGAGCTATGCGACGCAGGTCGTCCAGTTCCGAAGATACGCCATCGGCTATGATGCCGCCCTTGGCGATGTTGTTATTCGCCGGATCGGGGAAAATCTCGCGTGCAAGGCGATCACGCACCTCGATCAGAGGATTAATCTCGGCAGCAAGTTCGTGCATACGGTCATCGTCCGACGACTCAAGCAGGGCTTTAAGCGTCTCTGTTGCCGAAAGAGAGTTTTTCAACTGCACCAGCTCACGAGGCAGTACGCGACCCGCAGCAATACGGGCCGAGAGGCGTTCCAGATCGCCCACCAGCGAGATATGCTCACGCAGAGCAGCACTGAAATCGACATCCGTAGCGAACTTCTCAACCACATCCTGACGGCGGCGAATAGCCTCGACATCCACCAGTGGCATAGCAATCCATCGTTTCAGCAATCGGCCACCCATCGATGTAAGCGTGCGGTCGATAACATCGGCAAACGAGCATTTATCCTGCGAGCCATTTGAAGAGAAGAGTTCAAGATTGCGGATTGTAAATTTATCAATCCACACAAACTCGTTTTTATCAATTCGCGAGATGGAGTTGATATGCCCCACCTGGCGGTGCTCGGTAAACTCCAGATAGTAGAGAATGGCTCCTGCAGCAGCTATGCCCGAACGTAGCTTCTCGATGCCGAAGCCTTTAAGAGTCTTGGTGCCAAACTGCTTGCATAACTTGTCGTAATTGATATCCGACGAAAATACCCACTCCTCCAGACGATAAGTATAGTAGCGATTGCCAAATGCACCCTCAAAGCGATCCTCATAGCCTCGCTGATATAGCACCTCCTTCGGTGCAAAGCTTGACATGAGTTTGTCGATATATTTATCATCGCCCTCGGCTACGAAAAACTCACCCGTAGATACGTCCAGGAAGGCAACACCCGTCTCTTTACTTCCGAAATATATGGCTGCGAGGAATGAATTTTCCTTGTTTGGCAGGATATTGTCGCCCAGCACAACTCCGGGCGTTACAAGCTCAATCACGCCACGCTTGACAATCTGATTACCCTTTACAGTTTTGGGATCCTCCAACTGCTCACAGATAGCGACTCTCTCGCCTGCTCGCACCAGCTTGGGCAGATAAGCATCAATGGCGTGATGCGGAAAACCAGCTAACTCCACGTGCGATGCAGAGCCATTTGCTCGGCGTGTAAGGGTTATGCCCAATATAGAGCTTGTCTTGATGGCATCGGCACCAAATGTTTCATAAAAGTCACCCATGCGAAATAGCAATATCGCATCAGGGTGCTGTGCCTTGACCTTATTGTATTGCTCCATCAAAGGAGTCTCTTTCTTTTTCTTCTCTTCTGCCATCATTAAAAAAATTAATAGACAAAGATAGCTTTTTGAGTGCGAAAATCAAAAAAATCTCTCGTCAAAATTCACCAAATAGACCTTGTCGGTAGCACGGGTTATGGCGGTATATAGCCAACGCAACATATCGCGGCTCATAGGCTCATCTCCAAATAGACATTTGTCGATAAACACAACTCTCCATTGGCCACCCTGTGCCTTGTGGCAGGTGACAGCATAGGCGAATTTTACCTGCACAGCGTTGTAATGCGGATTCTCGCGTATCTCCCTGAAACGCTTTATCTTACTCTTTATATCGAGGTAATCTTTTTCTACCTCGTCAAATAGTTTTCTGCTCTCCTCCTGTGTCAATGAAGGCGACTCCGAAGATATGGTGTCAAGCAGTATCTTGCACTCAATCTCCATATCGTCGTAGTCGGCAAACGAAAGCACCGCCTCGGCGAAATGGAAGCCGTAGAAATCTTCAAAACGCCGAATCTTTTTCAGCAGTGCAATGTCGCCATTGGCTATGAAGCTCATAGGACAATCTTTTATTCTTTCGGTGTAGTGATAGTTGTTCTTCACAACCATCAGCATATCGCCACTCTCGATAGCCTCCTCGGCCGAAAGATTATAGCGGCGAATACCCTCATTAAAGCGATTTGCTCGTTTGTTGGAACGGGTAACCACAATGACCTCCTCGCGACCATATCGATCGTAGGCATCCTGCAGTTTCTCCAATATATCCGCACCACAGATAGACTCAAAGTCTGGATGTTGCATGTCAAATTGAGGCACTTCATACAGACCGTTCTCCAGCATACATCTCAACATCGTAGCATTGAACAATATACCCGACTCGGCACTCTGTCTTACCACATCATCCATCGAAGCATAAACAACATCGCCATAGCCCTGCATAACCGACTCATCCAACGCTGGACTGTAATCGGCTCCCACGGGTGGTAACTGGGCATCATCACCGACCAGAAGCAGACGACACTCCTTGCCGCTGCGAACATATTTGATAAGGTCCTCCAGCAGTGACCCACTGCCGAAAATCTGGCCATCACCTGCCCTATCAGAGAGCATTGACGCCTCATCCACGATAAATACGGCACCCTTGTCCTTATTTATATCAAGCGAGAACTTCGACTCGTAGTCAGCGTTGGTCTTCTCGCGATAAATATGCTTGTGAATCGTGCGGGCAGTCTGTCCCGAATAGTGCGACAACACCTTTGCTGCACGCCCCGTTGGAGCCAGCAGAACACTCTTGATTCCCAACTCCTTCATCACACCAACAACGGCAGCTACAAGTGTCGTCTTTCCGGTGCCGGCATAACCATTTAGCACGAATATAGAGGAGTAATTTGGCGAAATTAACCAATCAGATAACTTTTCTACAACTTTTTTCTGGCTAAAAGTTGGTTCAAAAGAGAATTTTGCGTAAATTTGGCCTGCGATATAGCTGTTAAGCATTTATTTCGTATTTTTAATTAAGTTTGGATACAAAATTAATAACAAATAACTAATAACACAAAATGAAAAAAGCAGTACAAATTATTCTTGGCATTGTAATCGTTGCCTTGATATGGTGGATTGCATCGCTTATTGCACAGCCATTGAGTTTTGAAGAGCAGCTTAAGGAGCGTAATGCAGTCGTTATCGAGAAATTGAAGGACATTCGCACAGCCGAGCGTGCTTACAAGAGTAAGTACAAGAAGTTTACAGGAAACTTCGACACATTGATTCATTTCATTCTGAACGACTCTTTGCAGATGGAGCGTAAGTTGGTCGATGAGGATGACTCTGTTGCTATGGAGAGACTGAAGCGTTTGAAGAAGAAGAATGTTGAGACTTACTACATCCACGTTATCGATACTATCTTCAACCCTCGTAAGTTCACTGCTGAGGATGTAAACAACTTGCGTTACATTCCTTTCACAAACAACACAGTTGAGTTTATCCTGGAGGCAGGTGAGGCAGCTACCGGTTCAACAATGGTATTGCCCGTTGTAGAGTGCCGTGCTCCTTATAAGGCTTACCTCGACACTATCGAGTTCCGTCAGAACATCATCAACCTTATTGACGACCGTGTAAACAACTTTGGTCAGTATGCCGGTTTGATGTTCGGTTCTATGGAGGGTAGTAACAACGAGGCTGGTAACTGGGGTGAGTAATCACGCTTAAAACCAATTTAGAGGCTGTCCAACAAAAACGTGGCAGCCTCTTTTTTATAGCACTATTAATATAATATAAGGT
>JAFNXQ010000046.1 GCA_017383445.1 Alistipes sp. | reverse complement strand
GGCTCTGGGTTGTGGGCAAACTCACCCGTAGGCTCGCAGTTAAGCTCTACAACCTCGCATCCCAACTGACGTAGAAGCTCGGGGATAACAACGCCACCAACCGAGTTGACAGCATCAACAACAACCTTGAACTTACGCTTGCGCACAGCCTCCACATCAACAAGCTTGAGGGCCAAGACCTGCTCGATATGTCGTTTGTTGAAATCTTCACGCAATATGACGTGTCCGATTTCGTCGATGGTAGGATAGTTGTAGTCGCTATCCTCGGCCATTGCCAACACCTCCTTGCCCTCGGCATCATCAAGGAACTCACCACGCTCGTTGAGGAGCTTCAGCGCATTCCACTGTCGTGGGTTATGCGACGCGGTGATGATGATACCGCCATCGGCCTTATGTGTAATTACGGCCATCTCGGTACCAGGCGTCGTACAGAGACCCACATTGATAACATCGACACCAACGCCGAGGAGTGTACCCTCAACAAGGCTCTCGACCATCGAGCCCGAGAGTCGGGCATCGCGACCTACGACAACCGTAATTCTGCGACCCTCGTTCTTGCGCTTAATCAAACGCGCATAGGCAGTCGTAAACTTTACGACATCGATTGGTGTGAGGTTTTCGGCAGGAGCACCGCCAATAGTTCCACGTATTCCAGATATAGATTTGATTAGTGTCATAACACCCTAAATTTTGTAAAATTCGACTAAAACATTTTGCTATTTCTGACAAAATTATTAATTTTACGCGAATATTAAAAATAAATAGAGCAATAAAATATTTTCGATATGCGAACGATACCCTCTTCCGAGCTGATTATCAATGAGGATGGCTCAATTTTCCATCTTCATCTGTTGCCGGAACAATTAGCCGACATCGTATTGCTGGTCGGTGACCCGGGCCGCGTTGCTATGGTGGCCGATTTTTTTGACACCATCGAGTGTCGTGTCTCAAATCGCGAGTTTAACACCGTTACAGGAAGCTATAAAGGCAAGCGTATGACCGTAATGTCAACGGGTATCGGTATCGGAAATATCGACATCTCAGTTACCGAGCTGGATGCCTTGGCAAATATTGACTTTGCAACACGCAAGGTAAAG
Organism: Alistipes sp.; assembly: GCA_017383445.1. Classification (GTDB taxonomy): domain Bacteria; phylum Bacteroidota; class Bacteroidia; order Bacteroidales; family Rikenellaceae; genus Alistipes. The sequence goes on along the minus strand of JAFNXQ010000046.1, from coordinate 10,316 downwards.
GAGCAGAAGCGACAGCTGACCCTCGTACGCCTTGGCACTTCGGGTGCATTGCAGGCCGATATCAAGGTTGGCGATTTCGTGTTTGCCCGCACTTCGTTAGGTTTCGATGGTCTTTTGAACTACTATGCAGGTCGTAATGAGGTTTGCGACCTTGACCTCGAGAAGGCGTTTGTGGAGCACACTGCGTGGAATGAACTATTCCCGAAACCATACTTTATTAACGCTGACGAAGATTTGTGGGAGTTGTTCAAGGACTCGACAATGGAGGGTATCACAATTGCTGCCCCCGGATTCTATGCTCCACAGGGCCGCTGGGTAAGACTACGCCCATTGGATATAGACCTTAACAGCAAGATTGAGTCATTCCGCTACAATGGTCGCCGCATCACCAACTTCGAGATGGAGAGTTCGGCACTTGCGGGTATGGCAGCTCTGATGGGACACCGTGCCACAACAATCTGCACAATCATCGCACAGCGTATCGCAAAGGATGCCTGCACCGACTATAAGCCATTCGTCAAGGATATGATTCGTATGGCTCTGGACAAGCTTGCAACGCTATAATGCGACACTACAAACGAGAAAATAATTATAACAAAATAGATTACAAGAAATGAAATTTACAGTATCAAGTTCTGCGTTGTTGTCACTGTTGGCAACCACAGGCAAAGTTATCAGCAACAAGAGCTCACTCCCCATTCTGGAGAACTTCCTTATGGAGCTCAAAGATGGTCAATTGACAGTTACAACCTCTGATTTGGAGACAACACTTATAGGCTCTATCGCCGTTGATAATGTTGAGAGAGAGGGCGTCATTGCAGCCCCTGCAAAGCTGATGTTGGACTCATTGAAGGAGTTTCCGGAGATTCCTCTGGTAATTGAGGTAAATGACACCACCTGGGAGATTCAGATCACCTGGAGCAGCGGTCACCTCTCTATCCCCGGAGCAAGTGCAGTAAGCTATCCCGCTACACAGACTTTGGGTGCAGGCAGCAAGAACATCACTCTCGACGTGGATATGCTCGTGAGTGGTATCAACAAGACCATCTTTGCTACGGCTGATGACGAGTTGCGTCCTGTGATGAATGGGGTATATTTCGATTTTACCAACACCGCATTGACTTTTGTCGCAACCGATGCCCACAAGTTGGTTAAGTATGCAGCAGAGCATACAGGCGACTTCGCCGCAGCGTTCATCCTGCCCAAGAAGCCCGCTAACCTGCTCAAGAACCTTCTATTGAAGGAGGAGGAACCCGTTGAGGTGCAGTTCGATGCCAAGAATGCTACATTCCAGCTGAAGAACTTCAAGCTCGTTTGCCGTCTGATTGAGGGTAACTATCCCAACTATAACGCTGTTATCCCCGCAAGCAACCCCAACCGAGTGCTTATCGACCGCGTGGAGTTTGTAAACGGCATCAAGCGTGTGGCGGTATGTTCTAACCCCACAACAAACCTTATCCGCATGGATATCGCCAACAACAAGGTTAATCTTACAGCACAGGATATCGACTTCTCTGTATCGGCTAACGAGACTATCTCTTGCAGCTACGAGGGTCAGCCCGTAACTATCGGCTTCAAATCAACTTTCCTAGTGGAGATCCTATCTAACATCGAGACTCCTACCGTAGTGATTGAGCTTGCGGACTCTACTCGTGCCGGTGTATTCAAGCCCGTCTATGATGACAAGCAGAGCAGCGAGACTCTTATGTTGCTTATGCCGATGATGATTAACGCATAATCACTGTGCAATGAATCTGAATCTTAAACGCCCGATTGTCTTCTTTGACCTGGAGACAACGGGCGTTGATACCACCAAGGACCGCATCATCGAGATTTCGATGATAAAGGTTATGCCCAACGGCGAGGAGATTGTCAAAACACGTCGCATCAATCCTCTGATGCACATTCCGGAGAGTGCTACGGCCGTACACGGAATTACCGACGAGGATGTGAAGGATGCTCCCACCTTTGCCCAGATTGCAAAGTCATTGAGCCAGTTCATCGAGGGGTGTGACTTCGGAGGCTTCAACTCCAACCGTTTTGATTTGCCTATGCTGGTTGAGGAGTTCCTCCGTGCCAATGTCGATGTGGATTTCAAGAGCCGCAAGTTTATCGACGTGCAGAACATATTCCACAAGATGGAGCAGCGAACACTCGTTGCAGCGTACAAGTTCTATTGCGACAAGGAACTCGTTGATGCACACTCGGCAGAGGCTGACACACGTGCTACATACGAGGTGTTGAAAGCACAGCTTGACCGCTATCCGGAGTTGCAGAATGACATCACTTCGCTGGCGGAGTTCTCATCTCGTGGCGAGGTTGCCGACTTTGCTGGCCGCATCTACTACGACGACAAGGGCGTTGAGGTCTTTGGCTTCGGCAAGTATAAGGGTCGCAGCGTGGCGGAGATTTTTGAGATGGAGCCAAGCTACTACGCCTGGATGATGAACGGCGATTTCCCGTTGGCTACAAAGAAGGTAATCACCGAGATATACCTCAAAACGAAGAAGAGCTGAATACGATAATCTGCAAGGATTACGTTAATTTTATAGTATGAGATTGGTAAAACTTTTTTTCACGCTTATCATAACCCTCACTGTGACGACGGGTTATGCATCTACGATACCTGCGGTTGAGAAGTCGCAGGTTATAGTCTTTATCAACGGCAAGAAGTTCTATGTCCATACGGTCAAGGCCGGCGACACACTCTTCTCCATTGCCGGCGAGTATAACACTACGGTCGATATCATCAAGCAGAATAACCCCAATGCTGCCGACGGCATAAAGATTGACCAGACGATAAAGATTCCCGTAAGCGAAAAAGAGAAGGCTGCAAAGAAACGCAAGAAGGACTTCATCACCCACAAGGTAAAGGCAGGCGAGACGCTTTATGCCATTGCTCGTCTGTACGACATCTCGGTTGAGACCCTTCGCGAGGATAATCCCGACATCAACCCACAGGAGCTCTCGATAGGGCAGTCGCTGTGGATACGCCGTACCGACATCGGACAATCGTCGGAGCAGGAGGCTCAGCAGGAGTTGCAGGAGTATGCCGACAATCTCAATAAGGTGGAGGACGACGATGCCTACATCTACCACGTAGTGCAGGCTGGCGAGACTATCTACTCGCTGTCCCGTCAATACAGCATCACAGAGGAGGAGTTTGCTACGCTGAACGACGTTGCTATGGGCTTGAAGGCGGGTTCTATGATTCGCGTTCCCAAGCCGCAGGCGGAGGAAGAGGTTACGACAGAACAAGAGGGTGGTGTGACGCTGAAAGAGGGCGAGAATGTCGTATTCCGTGCTCTTGCATCGGAGCAGAAGCTCAACATAGCCCTTATGTTACCGCTGAGTGTCAGCAACCGAGCCAATGCCAACTATGTGGAGTTCTATCAGGGTTTTCTGCTCGGCTTGGAGGAGTTGAAGGAGAGAGGTTGCAGCGAGACATCACTCACACTGTATAACACGGCTCACGACTCTGTTCGCATCGACAGCATCGTGTCGAGTCAGCTCTTTGAGGGTACAAACCTTATCGTAGGACCTGTCTATGAGGATGAGTTGCAGCCCGTATTGAAGTATGCGGTACAGAATGCCGTTCCCGTGGTGTCGCCTCTGGCTACCATCGACAGCGTTCATTGCCCCGTGCTTTATCAGCTGGCACCCGAGCCCACGAAGAAGTATGACAAGATTGAGAGCCTGATAGACGGCAACAAGGAGATTTGCCTGATATATGCAGCATCTAACGATACGGAGTTTGAGCAGGATATACTCGCCCGATTGGAGGGCAAGAGCTACAACGCCTACACCTACACCTTTAACAAGGAGTCAATCTTCACGCCTCGCACAGCCTCGACACGCCGTCTGGAGGAGACAATCGACATTCTGAACACCGACAAGGATATTCTGTTTATCGTCTTTGCCAACCGCGAGACCGACGTGGACCGCATACTCGGCACGTTTGCTTCGGTGAAGGTATCCAATACAGAACGCAGTATAAAGGTGGCTGAGTATGAGGTTTTGGGTTCGTCACGTTGGAGTCGCTTCAACAACATAGACAACACCACATTCTTCAATAACAACGTAATGATGGTATCTACCTACCACGCCAAGCGTGACAACGCTGCGGTAAGGGCCTTCGACAGCCGTTATATACGTTCCTACAAGAGTCTGCCGTCGCTTTATGCCTATCGTGGCTATGATGCGGCAATAATCTTCGGTCAGGGTATGCGTGGCGATATTGACTATAATATGCTTGATAAACGCTATACTCCGTTGCAGACGACATATAAGTTCGGCCAGGTAGCTGCAGGAGAGAGATACATCAATCAGGAGTGGATGCTGATAAAGTATAACAACAACTACACCATAACACTGCAATAGTATGCCCAACTTCGATAGCAATATTCCCGAAAAGACCATTGAGAGGTTGAGTGAGTACCGCCGCACTCTCTTGTCGTGTCACAAGCGGGGCATCACGCATATCTTTTCGCACGTCTTGGCAGGTATTCACGGCATTACGGCTGTGCAGGTGCGTCGTGACCTGATGCTCATAGGCTTTTCAAGCGATACGAAAAAGGGCTACGACGTAAAGACTCTCATTGAGTTCATCAACGGTATTCTCGACAGCGAGAGTGCTATGAATATTGCCGTTATAGGTATGGGCCACTTGGGTAGGGCCATCGCCAAGTATCTCAATGGCAAAGGGCTGAAACTGCGTGTTACGGCTGCCTTTGATATTGCTCCCGACAAGGTTGATTGCGAGATTGACGGCATACCGTGCTACCACATGGATCGCTTTGAGGAGATTATCGGGGCTTCGGATATCAGCATTGCGGTTATATCGTCGCCCGCACGCGTGGCACCATCGCTGGTCGTGCCGATAATCAATGCCGGCATCAGAGGTGTGCTGAACTTCACATCTACGCCGCTGCATTTTCCGCAGGGCATAATCTCCGAGAACTACGACATCACGACCATTTTGGAGAAGGTCGCATACTTCGTCAAGGAGAGTGACGAGCATAACAGTAAAAACCAGTAATCCCGCTTTATGCAGATATATAGAGATTTAGAGAATATACCGACGTTTCACAACGCCGTAGCCACTATGGGCTCGTTTGACGGCCTGCACAGCGGCCATCAGGAGTTGCTGCGGAGAGTATGTTCGCTGGCAAGGGAACGAGCAGGCGAGAGTGTTGTGCTGACCTTTGAGCCACATCCGCGTTATGTGCTGGGAACGGGCGAGAAGATGCAGCTTATTACGACTCTGGAAGAGAAGCTGCTGCTGTTGGAGCAGTTCGGCATTGATAATGTTATTATAATCCCATTCACTATCGATTTCAGTCAGAAGTCGCCGCATGAGTTTATTGCCGACATCGCAGGGTGGGGCATAAAGTGTATGGTGGTAGGGTATAATCACCGCTTTGGGCATAAGAAGGAGGGTGATTACAACTACCTGGAATCGCGAGGCGAGATGGAGATACATATGGTGGAGCAGCAACAGGTAGCCCAGAGCAAGGTGAGCTCGACAATCATTCGTCAGGCCATCTCGTTGGGAATGATTGAGAAGGCCGAGAGGTTGCTCTCACACCCCTACATAATCGTAGGTACGATTGAGGAGGATGGCTCGGTTACGGAGGTGGACAAGAATAAGCTTCTGCCACCCGAGGGCGTGTATGATGTGAGGATAGGCGATTGCATGGCGAAGCTGACGATAGCGGCAGAACGAAGATTATCGTTGCCGAAGGATATAGCACTGCAAGGTAAAGCAACAATTGAGATAATATAGTTAAACAGACTGATTATATGGCTTTAATCACATACGAGCATAAGGTGCGTGTGGCCTATAAGGATACCGACCAGATGGGTATTATGCACCACTCAAACTACATTGTCCTCTACGAGAAGGCTCGCACCGAGTGGCTTCGCGATATGGGTCTTACATACGCCGAAATAGAGAGGCGTGGTATTATGTCGCCCATCATCGAGGTACACTCTAAATATATGTGGCCGGCACTCTACGACGAGGTGCTGACCGTCAGGGTCTCGCTTGACGAGATGCCTTCGGCTCGTCTGGTGATTCGCAGCGAGGTCTATAACGAGGCTGGACGACTGATAAACGAAGGCTCCGTGACGCTGGGCTTTATGCATGCCGATAGTCGTCGTCCGTGTCGTGCTCCCGAGTGGTTTGTTGCGACCCTGGAGGAGTACATCGCAAAGTGTAACGAGTAAAGAACATAGCTATGCGACAATTCCGAAGTGCAGGGTTTATCACATTGGCGATGGTGGCATACGCCATCCTTGCGGCCATATATTTCGTACAGTATTACTGCTGGGATGATATCTTTGGCATAGTTATGCCGCTGCCCACACTCTTTGCCGCTACACTCTGCTTTATGCGTCGTCGTCACGGCGGCTGGTCAATACCGCTGGCATTGGCATTCTCCACACTTGGCGACTACGCCGGTGCGGTTGATAACTTCCTGCTGCAAGTCTCGATGTTTGCCGTTGCCCACATATTCTTCATCTGCGACTTCCTGCCAAAGCGAAAATTCTCTGCCATAAAGCTACTCGCCATCGTGGGCATAGCCGTTGCGGCAGGCCTCTACCTGAACTTCGTGACAGCACACATCGCAGAGCCCGCATTCAGCCAAGCCATTATTATATATGGTATCATCATCTGGCTTATGGCGGCATCGGCCATACTGCAACAGCGTAGGCACAGCGGCTGGTACATTGTGGCGGCACTGCTCTTTATCTTCTCCGATGGAGTGATAGCCTACGGCTTTGTGGAGAAGCTACCGTATGCCACAGCCTTGATTATGCCTACCTACTACGCCGCACAGGCCATCTTCACGGTGCTATATATGCAGCGTAAGGAGTCATAGGGCTGACAGCTTTTCATCTTTTCTCATGACACAACACCTTCGACGACTGACAAAATGACACATTGCAGCCGCTGGCATAGGGTTTGCGTCTATGTCGGGAAACGAAATAAACAAAACAATATACGACTATGAAAAACGGAAAAATTGGAGTGACAACGGAGAACATCTTCCCCGTGATTAAGAAATTCCTCTACTCGGACCACGAAATCTTCCTGCGTGAGCTGGTGTCAAACGCTGTGGATGCCACGCAGAAGCTCACGACACTCTCATCGAAGGGTGAGTTTGCGGGCGAGTTAGGCGACACAACCATTCACATTGAGGCTGATAGCGAGAAAAAGACCCTCACAATCACCGACCGAGGTATAGGTATGACCGCCGAGGAGATAGAACGCTATATCAACCAGATAGCCTTCTCGGGAGCCGAGGAGTTCCTGGCGAAGTACAAGGATCAGGCAATCATCGGCCACTTCGGTCTGGGCTTCTACTCATCGTTTATGGTTGCCGACAAGGTGGAGATTTTCACCCAGTCATACAAGGAGGATGCCCCCTCGGTACATTGGGTGTGCGACGGCTCACCCGAGTACGAGATGGAGGAGCTGCAGGAGAAGCGTCAGCGTGGTACATCCATCGTGCTGCACATCTCGGAGGAGTGCAAGGAGTACTGCGAGGAGCAGAAGGTAGAGGAGCTGTTGAAGAAGTATTGCCACTTCCTGCCCGTAGCCATTGCCTTCGGTAAGGTCAAGGAGTGGAAGGATGGCAAGTATGTAGCGACCGACAAGGATAACATCATTAACGACACCAACCCATTGTGGACCCGTAAGCCCACAGACATCACCGAGGAGCAGTACAAGGCCTTTTACAGCGAGCTATATCCAATGAGTGACGAGCCGCTGTTCTATATCCATATGAATATCGACTATCCGTTCAACCTGACAGGCATACTCTACTTCCCGAAGATTAACAATAGCTTCGAGCTGCAGAAGAACAAGATTCAGCTCTACTGCAATCAGGTCTTTGTCACCGACCAGGTGGAGGGCATCGTGCCGGAGTATCTCACGCTGCTGCACGGCGTGATTGACTCGCCCGACATCCCGCTGAACGTATCACGCAGCTACTTGCAGAGTGACTCAAACGTGAAGAAGATTTCGGGTTACATCACCCGCAAGGTGGCTGACCGCCTGAAGGAACTCTTTACGACTATGCGTGCGGAGTACGAGCAGAAGTGGGACGACTTGAAGGTCTTCATACAGTATGGAATACTCACTGACGAGAAGTTCGCCGAGAAGGCACAGGACTTTATGCTGCTGAAATCGACCTCCGAGAAGTACTACACACCCACGGAGTATGTCGAGATGGTCAAGGAGAAGCAGACCGACAAGAACGACAAGGTCATACTGCTCTATGTGGACGACCCCATCGACAAGCACCCCTTTGTGGAGTCTGCCAAGGCGAAGGGCTACGATGTGCTGGAGATGAACGGCCCGCTGGACAACCACTACATCAACTACTACGAGTCGAAGAACGAGGCAGTACGTTTCGTGCGTGTCGATAGCGACGTGATAGAGAAGCTCATACAGAAGCGAGAGCAAATGTCGATGTCACTCAGCGAGGCACAACAGGATTTGATGCGTCCCGTCTTTGAGAGTCAGATGCCGCAGGATGAGAAAATTTCATACACCATATCGTTTGAGCCTATGGCCGCAGATGATGCACCTGTGGTTATCACGCAGAACGAGTTTATGCGTCGCATGAAGGAGATGGCGAAGGTCAGCGGTGGCGGTATGAGCCAGTTCTATGGGCAGATGCCCGACAACTTCACTATCGCAGTGAATGGCAACCATCCTATCGTTATTGACATTCTGGGCAGCGTCGAGGCAGAGTATGGCGATAAGCTGAAGTCTATCACCAAGAAGATTGACGCCGCCGAGGCCGAGGAACGCCGCTTCGAGGAGGTTGTGAAGGATAAGAAGGAGGAGGAACTCACTGCGGAGGAGAAGACGATGCGTGAGGAGCTCTCGCGAAAGGTTGTCCTGCTGCGTGACGAACGCAACACCCGTCTGCGTGAGATAGGCTTACAGAACAAGCTGGTGCGTCAGATTATCGACCTCGCATTGCTCTCAAATGGTATGCTCAAAGGTAAAAACCTTTCTGACTTCATCCAGCGTAGCATCACGCTGATTGAGAAGTAACGACCGAAGCGAGGAGTTAATAGTAGGGGAGTTGGGCTTTGCCTGACTCCTTTTTTTTGTTGCCTGCAAGGAGTTTACAGCCGTTACACCCATGTAACGCTTGTAACTTTTTAGAAAGTTTAGTGAGGTTAGAGAATTTAGGGGATAAATAGCCAAATACCTCCTTAAATTCCCTATCTTCCCTAAATCCACCAACACATCACACGCAAAGGTAACCCGCGTTACTTACAATATAGATGCAAACAATAAGAGGTTGCCCCGCAGAACAACCTCTCATTTTCTTTACCTTGCACCTCTTACAGCAGGGCTTCGACCTTTGCCTTCAAGGTATCCTTGCTGGTAGCACCTACCACCTTATCGACAACCTCGCCGCCCTTGATAAAGACAACGGTTGGGATGTTGCGTACGCGGTACTGCGATACGATGTCGTCGCAAGAATCTACGTCGCACTTGCCGATTACGACCTTGCCCTCATACTCTGCTGCCAACTCATCGATGATTGGGCCTACCATACGGCAGGGACCACACCATTCTGCCCAGAAGTCGATAACTACGGGCTGACCAGAGGCCATCAATGCCTCATAATTCTCGTTTGTAATTGCTAATGCCATAATTTTTAATGTTTTAGTTGTTTATGATAATGAATATTTTATCTCGTTTCTATCCAAGAACTCTACCAAGTCGGTAGTCAGTGCCACCTTGTAGCGGCGTGAGTAGAGATTCACATTGACGCCATTCTCGCGGCTCACAACCGACATACGCAGTAGTGTATTGCCCTTGTTGGCCGTAATCTTGCCGACAAACTCCTCCACGAAGCTATCCACAAGCTCATTCACGGGCAGCGTGATGTGCAACTCCTTAATCATATTGTCGCGTAGCTCTGCGAGCTGCACCATCGACAGAATCTTAAACTCCAGCTCGCGCGGCTCACGATAGGGTCGCGGCTGCACCTTACCCTTGACCATAAGGAAGTAGTCCTGATAGAGGAACGTGCGGAGACTCTCATAATCCTTGCCAAAGAGTGAGAACTCGCGTGACGTACCCTCGTAGTCCTCCAACGTGAAGCGACCCCAGCCTCGACCCGTCTTCGAGGTAAGGTTCTGCACCGACGTAACGACGCCCGCAACGGCAATCTCCTGACCGTCAAGCTCCTCCAAGCGGTCCAAATCCGACAGCTTTGTGCGGCACATATGGTTGAGAATCATCTTATACTCATCCAGCGGATGGGCCGAGAGATAGAGGC